>DATAMS010000459.1:0-5599 GCA_036260495.1 Thermoanaerobaculia bacterium | reverse complement strand
ATCGCCGCGCGGCACTTCCAGCGTGACGCCGTTGAGCACAGGGACTTCGAACGCATCGCGTTTGTAGACCTTGCGCACGTTGTTGATGCCGACCAGTGTGTCCATTGCCACTCCTTCGCAGCTATTCAATCCGAATCAACTGACCGTCTTTGAGCGCTTCCGCGCCCGTCGTGACGATCCGGTCGCCGGACTTGATTCCGTTCGTGATCTCGATTCGCTGCTCGCGCACGGCGCCGGTCGTGACACGCCGGAGCGCGATGTGCTTTTCGGCATCGACGACGGCGACGGTTCCGTTGGCGACCGCCGACGCAGGCACCCAGAGCCGCGCGGGCTCGTGCATCTCGGCGTCGGTCCGCTCGCTTTGCAGGAACGAAACGCTGGAGCTCATTTCGGGCAGCAGACGGTCGCCGGGATCGATGATCTTCACTTTCACCTGCACCGTTGCTTTGGCGCGATCGGCGGTGGGGATGATTTGCCGCAGCACGCCCTTCCACTTCCGGTTCGGAAACGCGTCCACCGAAACCTCGGCAGACTGCCCTTCGTGCAACTGCCCGATGCTGGCTTCGTTGACGTCGGCGACGACTTCGAGCGTCTTCAGATCGACGAGCGTGCAGATCGCGCCGGCGGGAAGCGTCCCGCCGACCTGCCCCATCATCACCGATGAGATCACTTCGCCCACTTCGGTGTTCTTCGTGGCAATCGTCCCCGCAAACGGCGCGCGCACGACCATGTCCTGCATGTTGATGCGAATCTGCGCGACCCTCGCGCGCGCGGCCGCGAACTGCGCTTCCGCGGAGTCGAGCTGCGCGTGCGTCGTGACGCCTTCTTTCCACATCGCGGACTGGCGCTTCCATTCGCGATCGGCTCCGGTCAGCGCGGCTTGCGACTCGTCGAGCTGCGCCTGCATGTTCGTGCTCTCGAGAACGGCGAGGACTTGCCCAGCGGTCACTTTGTCGCCGACGTCAAAATTGAGGCGGACGACTTTTCCGGAGATCTTCGGAGTGATCTTCGACTGCTTGTCCGCGACGAGATAGCCGGTGGCCGTCAGCAACGGCGGGTTCGTGACGTTGATCGCTGGCTTGACGACGATCGTGTCGACCAGCGGCGCGCGGCGCGGCCCAATCCACAGGACGTAGATCGCGTACGCGGCGCCCAACACGACCGCTATCGCCACGATCCACCCGAAAATGGTCCCCCAGGCGACGGACTTTGTGTCGTCATCCTCTCTGTGAATGCGCAATGCAGACAGATCGGGCCGCTGCCGCTCTTCGGTAACTGACATATGGACTTCGCGTGATGATAGCGGATGTGCGGGGAGTGGGGAGTTGGGGGTGGGGGTGGAGTTGGATGCGCTCGATTTCGGGAGGAGAGCAGTGATTAGAGATCCGAAGATTTAGAGATCAGGGCGTCGCGGTTGTGTGTCCTGTGAACTCCGATCATTTGTCTCTGATCTGTAAGAAGACGAAGGAGAATGCAAACCGAGTTCGCTTTCTCCCACCCCCAACACCCCACGCCCCACACCCGATCAGAACGTCCGGAACTGCAGTTCCTTCGGCTCCATCGCTGCCACGTTCATGCGGCTGATCGTGCCGTCGCAATAGGCCCAGTCATAGCTGATGCCGGTGACCATGAGGGCGTCGTCGGGACAGAGCTCGCCGAGTGCTTCGCCGAGCGTTTGAACGTCGGTGTTGTCGGGCGATTGAACGACGAAGGTCGATTCGAACGGCAACTCGACGACGATTCCAAGGCGGGCGATGGCGTCGTGCAACTCGCTGTAGTCCGCGCCGGGAGTGAGGCTGTGGCGGATGAGCAGGAAGTCACGCGATTGGGTGAACTGCGCGCAGCCGACGAGGACGCGGGCCTCGATACCAACCTCCATCCTCAAATAGCGCACGAGCAGCTCGGCATGTCCACCATCGGGAACCCAGACGTGCCAGCTCTGATCGAAGTTCGGCTCGGCTCCCAGGCGGCGCATTGCGTTGGAAACGTCAATGGTCAGCTCGCCCTCATAGCAAACCTGGAACAGCTTGGTTTCTCCCATCACACCCTCCCACCATAACTGTCTGTAGACGCACAAATGATAGCACGGCGATGCCATCCGGTTACTGGCCCGCTTCTTGAGTTATTTGAATACCGAAGGAGACCCAACCATGCGATTCAACGACGACGAAGTGAAAGGCAAGATCGACCAGGCGAGCGGAGCCGTGAAAGAAAACATCGGCCGCGCTCGAGGCGATCAGGCGCTAGAGGAAGAAGGCGCCGACCAGCGCGCCAGCGGCAAATTCGAAGCCGGCTTCGGCAAAACCCGCCGCAAAGTAGGCGAGGCCGTAAAAGACCTCGGCGACAAGCTGGGGAAATAGGCTACCGTGAGCTCAAGAATCCCCGCGCATACCGCGCGGGGATTCATTGTGCTGTCGTTGCTGCTATGTGTCGATGAGGATCTCCGGGTCGAGTGTTTCGTAGCCGCTTGACTCAACGGCGTATTTCAGGGTCCTGCCTGGGTTTGTGAATGGCCCGCACTCCGCCTTCCAGACTCCACCGCTGCCGTTCGTGACGGGATTCGGCCAATCCGATCCGGGCTTGAACTTGATCTGGAAATCGCCTTCGTGGCAGGTCCACAGCACCTTCGTCTTACCCGACACCGAAACCTTGACATGTGAGTCGTCGACGGTGATTGTCTTGGAGCCGCTGACCAGCGTCACTCTTACATTAGCCATACTGCCTCCCTCTTTCCCAATACAAAAGGACCCCTCTATTGTACTCGTGTCGCAAATATTGTTTTGTACTCCGCAGACTCGCGCAAAATTGAGAACTCGGGGTCGCGCTCGATCTCGATACGGCTATAACCTTGATCCACTGCACGTTTCAGGTATTGCGCAGCGGCTTGTTTCGCACCCGCGACATTGGCGACTACACCCGCGTTGTACATGACATTGATGTCTGTCGGATCGTCGGTAACAGCGCGGGAGATCTGGCGGGTGGCACTCCCCAAATCACCGCGCTTGGCGAGACAAGCTGCCAGTCGAGCCCGCGTGACGTTATCGGTGGCATTCAACTGGAGATCTGTTTTCGCAAGACCAATGGCCTCGTCGTATGCCGCCGCGGCCTTCGCTTCGGCGCCCGGCACCCATCGGTATGCGTCTCCGAGGTTCAGCCAGATAACCTGACGTTTCGGAACGAGTTTGGCCGCACGCTCGAACGCCACAGCCGCATCCGCGTAACGCCCTAGAAAGTAGTAACAAGTTCCCAGGTTCGAGTACGCCTGATCGGTAGGTCTCTTAGCGATGCTTTTCGAGAATACCTGGACGGCCTCGTCGTAACGCCCTAATCGCTCATACATGGCGCCCAGGTTGTTGTACCCGCGAAGATTGTCAGGGCTCAATTCCACGACTTTCTGAAACATCGAGATTCCGTCAGACGGCCGTCCGTGGTTCGCGTAGAACCCGCCCAACTTGTTGTAGCCACTCCAGTAATTCGGTGTCAAAGCGATCGACTTCTTATAGGCAGCTTCGGCCTCGGGGAGCTTTCCTTTCGCTTTGTAGGTCTCGGCTAAGCCCAGAATAGCTTCAGCATTGGTTGCTTGTTGGGCGAGCGCGGCGTTGTATTCGTTGATCGCGTCGTCGAGCCGTCCCATCGACCTTCGCAATTCACCGAGCGTCACGTGCACGTCGGGGTTTTGCGGATCAGAAGAAATAGCCCTTTCGCACGCCGCTGCCGCAGGACTTGCCCACTTCACGTCGTGCGTCAACTGATACTTCGCCAGATACGCGCGGCCGAGGGCAGCTTGCACTGACGCGGAGGTGCTTTGCGCGGCTAGCTCCTCCAGGATGTGAATCGCGCTGTCAACCTCGGTCTCGCTGTCGTACCGACGGAGGTGACCGAGGGCTTCGAGGTAGCGGGTTTGGGAGACGCTCCTGTCGGGGGCGGCGCTGCGGAAAGCAGGCGCTCCCAGTTGCAGCGATGCGGCGATGCTGTCGGCGAGCCTGTCCTGAATCGTAAAGAGGTCGGAGGCCGAGCCTTCGATGAGGTCGCGCGCGCGCGTGGCGCCGTTTGCCAGGTCGACGATCTCGTAGGCGATGCGCATGCGGTCGCCGTCGCGCTGCATCGAGCCGGTCAGCACGATGTTGGCGCCGAGGTTGTGGCCGGCTTTTTGGGGGTTCGTTTCGGCAAGGGCCTCGGGGGTCGTGGGCCGCATCACTTGCACCGAGGCGAAGTGCGCCAGGCGTGCGGAGAGCGTCTCGGCGAGTCCCTCGACGACTAGCTGTCCGTTCGTATCGCCTGTCAGGTTCCTGAACGGCATTACGGCCAGATATTTCTTCGATGTCGCTGCCGGTGATGTGGCCGCTGCCGCGGTTGTTGTCGCAGCGTGGCGT
The DNA here is from genome assembly GCA_036260495.1 of Thermoanaerobaculia bacterium. Taxonomy (GTDB): domain Bacteria; phylum Acidobacteriota; class Thermoanaerobaculia; order Gp7-AA8; family Gp7-AA8; genus JADGNZ01. The sequence goes on along the minus strand of DATAMS010000459.1, from coordinate 1,226 downwards.
TGCCACACGGCTGCGGCGCCGGCAAGCAGAAGGACGACAGCGGCGATTGCCGCGATCATCAATCGCTGTCTCGAAATTCTTGGAGGGCGCGGAATCTCCTCCGATCGCGTCTGCGTCGCGAAGCGGTCGCGGATGTTGTGCAGATCGCGTGCGAGATCGCGCGTCGACGAATATCGCTCCGGCGCATTCTTCGAAAGCAGGCGGTCGACGATTCCGCAGAAGGCAGGCGGCGCCTGGCCGTTGACGCGGGAGATCGACGGCAGATCGCGGTGCAGAATCGCCGACAGGGTGTCGATCGCGTTCTCCGCTTCGAACGCTGCCTTTCCCGTGGCCAGCTCGTAGAGGATCGCTCCGAGCGCGAACTGATCGGAGCGGAAATCGAGCATCTTCCCCGTGGCCTGCTCCGGCGACATGTAGCCGACCGTGCCGAGGATGGTGCCCGGGTTCGTGCCGGGCATGTCGAGCCGCGCCGTGTCCGTCTCTTCGTCCGAGGTCCCGACCATTTTGGCCAGACCGAAGTCGAGGATCTTGACGTAGCCGTCCTTCGTCACCATCACGTTCTCGGGCTTGAGATCGCGGTGGATGATTCCCTGCTCGTGCGCGGCGGCCAGACCATCGGCAATCTGCGCGGCGATGTCGAGCGTTCTCCGGTTCGACAGCGGCCCGTCAGCGAGAAGGCTGCGCAGATCGCGGCCTTCGATGTACTCCATCACGATGTAGGGCGAGCCCGAGCTCTTGTCCATGCCCACTTCATAGATCGTGACGATGTTCGGATGATTGAGTGCCGATGCGGCGCGGGCTTCGCGCGTGAAGCGGACCAGCGTCTCTCGATCGCCGGAGAGGCGGACGGGCAGCAGCTTGATCGCAACCTTCCGCCCGAGCGAGGGATCGCGTGCGACGTAAACCTCGCCCATCCCACCGGCTCCGATGGGTCCGAGGATCTGGTATTGCCCGAGTTGCTCGCGCGTCGTGCTCATTGAGAGGAGGACCAACGCCGATTCTACGGCCCTCTGGGGCGTAAGGCACAGGTTTTGAGAAAGCATCCGCTCACCAAAAGATGAGACGGACGAAAATGCGCTTTAGACCGCCGCCTTTTCAACCACTTATCCCATCCGTTCCAATCGAGCGCCTTCTCCCCCGCGCTTTTTGCGGAGGGAGAAGGTGGCGAAGCCGGATGAGGGGGTGTCGCAAGGTGGGACGAACATGTTCTTTGCGAGAGTGGCCCG
>DATAMS010000446.1:0-4547 GCA_036260495.1 Thermoanaerobaculia bacterium | reverse complement strand
AGGCCGGAAAGATCGAGGACGACCTGCGCCGTTCGAACCACGCGGACGAAGCGAAAAAGATCAAGGAGAAATTCGAAAAATGGCTCGACGAAGTGCAGCGCTGAACGATCGGAAGACTTTCACGTACGAGGAAGCGGCAGCGCTGCTTCCCCAGGCGCGGCGCATCACCTCGGAAGCCGTGCTGGCCGTCGAGTCGCTTCCGGAAACCGAATCGGCGGCAATGGAATCCGAACAGATCATCACCGACTGGGCCGGCGCCATCATCGAGCTCGGCATCGAAGTGAAAGGCCTCTGGCTGATCGATTTCGATTGCGGCAGCGGCTACTACTGCTGGCAGCATCCGGAGCCGTCACTTCAATATTTTCATGGTTACGAGGAAGGGTTCGGGGCGAGGGTGAAGCTGCAGTAGTTCGGTTGCCGGGTTTCCAGGTTGCCTGGTTTCCAAGATGCCGAATTGCTGAATTGCTGGTTTCGGAGTCTCGAGGTCTCGCAGTTTGGCAGGTTTCGGATTAGCTCCCCCGCTGCGAGACCTCGCGACCGCGAGACCCAGGCAACATGGGCAACCCGGCAACATGGCAACCGAGCAACTCAACCCGCCAACCCAGCCACCATCTCCTCGATCCTCATCTTCAAATCGTCCCGCGTCGCGGCAAACCTTGCGGCGCCGCTGCCTTCACCCCACGTTGGGTCTTCGATCGGCCAGTGCTCGATTCGTTTCGCGCGGGGCCATAACGGGCAGTCTTGCGCGGCGGAGTCGCAGACGGTGACGACGACGTCGAAATGCTGATCGAGAAACTCATCCGCCGATTTCGATTTTGCGTCGCGGATGTCGATGCCGATTTCGGCAAGCGCGCCAATCGCCAGCGGATGCACCCATCCCGCGGGCCGCGATCCGGCGGAAACCACCTCCACCACATCCCCATGAAACGCCCTCGCCAGCCCCTCGGCCATCTGACTCCGCGCCGCGTTTCCCGTGCAGAGAAAAAGAATTCGTTTCTTCGCCGTCATGTCACCGATTGTATGCCGCAGCCGCTGCTATTCTGCGATGCCATGCGCAAGCTGCCGATCGTTCTGATCCTTCTTTCTGTCTCGTGCACGTACGTGCGGCCGATGCCGTCGTCGATCGCCGGCCCGGCTGGAACGATTCACATCAGCGATGGCGGCCGCGGATCGGCGCTGCCCGTCCTTTTCGTTCACGGCAACGGCGCGAACCTCACGCAGTGGCAGGCGCAACTCGATCACGTTCGCCAAACGCGCCGCGCCGTTGCGCTCGATTTGCGCGGGATGGGCAAGTCGGCGGTGCCAGCCAATAGCGATTACTCGATTCCCGCGATGGCCTCGGACGTCGCCGCCGTCGCCGACGCGCTTCACCTCAAACGCTTCATCATCGTCGGGCACAGCTACGGCGGCGGAGTCGTGGCCGCGTACGCCGCAACGCATCCCGATCGCATCGCCGCCGTCGTCTACGCCGACTCGGCCGCCAACGTGTCGATGCCGAAGGAAGCCGGCGAGAAATTCATCGCCGCGCTGCGCAAGAACAAAGACGCCGTCGTGAACGCGTGGTTCGCGCCGATCCTCGTCAACGCCACCGATCCCGTCCGCGACGCCGTCCTCGCCTCGGTTCACGACACGCCGGTCGACGCCCTTGCCGGCGCGTTGGCCGGTCTGGCCGCGCACGACGTAGGCGCCGATGTCCGCGCGATCAAGGCCCCGCGGCTGGCCATCATCAACGCATCGCTGGCAAAGAATCCATCATCGTTCCACTCGCAGTTTCCCGAGGTACCGTCGCCCGAAATGGAAGGCGTGAGCCACTGGCTGATGATGGACAAGCCGGACGAATTCAATCGCATCCTCGACGAATTTCTGGCGACAGTGCGGTAGTTTTTCTCCGCGTCCCCCCGCGTCTCCGCGTGAAACGCTTCTAATCAAATCGCCCGCTCCGCCCTCGGCACGATCACCTTCAACGAGCGCGGCACAATCGCGATCGTCAGCGATTCCGGCATCGTTACCGGCTCGCCGTCGAGGTGCGCGGGGCCGGCCGACGCGCGCTTGATCGTGATCGCGCGGCCGCGAAACGTCGTCACGCCGCGTGCGCGATGCAGGCTTCCTCCGAAGAGTTGCGCGAGCAGCATCGGCATGCGGAGGAACGACGAGCGCTCGACCAGCGTGATGTCGAGCAATCCATCCTGCAGCGATGCCAGCGGCGCGATGCGTGCGTTGTTGCCATACTGGCTGCCGTTGGCGACGGCAATGACGAAGGCGCTCCGCCGCACCATCTCCCCATCGATCGTCACCTCATACTCCTCGGCCTGATAGCTCGCGAGCCCGCGCAGACCGACGCGCAGGTACGTCTGCATGCCGCGTGTTCCCGCGTTCGCGAAAGCGTCTGCAATCCACGCATCAAAGCCGGCGCCCATCGCGTTGACGAACGGCGTGCCGTTCACGGTCGCGGTATCGATCGTCTCGATTCGATGATCGCCGTACGCGTGCAGCGAGGCCTGTGGCTTCATCGGGATGCCGAGGTGCCGGGCAAAACCGTTGCCGGAGCCGGTGGGGAGGATGCCGAGGGCGAGATCGCGGTTGATGAGACGCTTCGCGATCTCGTGAACCGTTCCGTCGCCGCCGACCGCGTAAATGATTCGCACCTCGCGAGCGGCGGCGGAGTCGATCACATCATCCAGCTCTTCTTTCGATCCGCACGCGAAAATCTCGTGCTCGTGCTGCCACGTTTCGCGGATCAGCGCGGTCAGATCGCGCCGCCGGTTCGCTCCGGAACGCGCGTTCACCAGGAAGAGCGTCTTCACGTGGTAACGACGTCGCGATGCCGGTCGAACCAGCCCGCCCACAGCGGCAGGATCCACATCGACAACGCCATCCAAGCCAGCGTTCGCACGTCCGGCGGCGGCGTTCCGGCCGTGTTGGCGACGAAAATGGCGGCGAGCAAAATCACGAAGAGCCAGAAGGCGATGCTGCCGATGGCGTCGCGCGGCTTGGTCACGTTTCGATACACCATGATCCCAATCGCGAACAGCAGCGCCTCCGTCACGATCTCGACGCGCGGCATGTTCCAAAGCCCCAGCCCGACTTTCGGTCCGCCGGGCCAGAGCGGCAGGTCCGGACGATGCGTGACGAAATCGAGCACCCAGTGGCTGATCACGCCGACGCCGATGACGAACGCGCCTCGCCCGTAGCGCGTGAAGGCAAAGTAGAGAAGCCCGGCAACGATCGACCAAACCGCCGCCATCAGCAGACTGTGCGACCACGGATAGTCATAGAAATCGAGCGGCGTGAGAGGCGTCGCCCCGCGCTGGATGCGCACGTGCTCGATGCCGAGGAGGAGAAAGATGGGCCAGAGAAGATCGAGCAGCATCGGCGCGCCCATCAAAACAACGAGCGACGTCCGCGGCGCGAACTTCTTCGACGCAAAACCGATGGCGTTATGACCGATGAACATGGTTTTTTTTAATGGACAATTGACAATGGACAATTGACAACGGGTGCGCGGTTCGGTGCTGGTCGCTGCCCGCTATCGACTGCCATTGTCACCGCCGGTTGCCACGCTGTCCACTGTCAATTGTCAATTGTCCATTGTCAATTGCGAATGATCTCGAGGATCACCGGTTTGATCCCATTGATGATGAATTGGATGCCGATGGCGCCGAGGAGCAGCGACATGATCTTGGTGAAGACGGCGCGGCCGCGATCACCGATGATGTGCGAGAGCGGCACGGCGGAAAGCAGAACGATCCAGGAGATCGCACCGACGGCCACGATGGAGACGATCACGGCCACGCGCTGCTCGATGCCGGGATAAAGGTTCACGAGCACCATGACCGAGGTGATCGCGCCGGGTCCGGAAAGCATGGGGACGGCGATGGGGACGATAGCGATCGATGACGGGTCGAGGTCGGCTTTTTCGATGTCACTGTCCTCGATCCTCTTCTCGCCGCCGGCGTTCAGCGCGCGCCGGTCGTCGCTGATCAGACTGCGCAGCGCGTTGGTCAGAAAGAGCACGCCTCCCATGATCTGAAACGCCGGCACGGTGATGCCGAAGAAGTTGAAGACGTAGTTTCCAGCGAGGAAAAACACGGTGAGCACTGCCACGCACGAAATGCCCGCCACCATCGCCACGCTGGCACGCGTCTTCCGCGACGCCCCATCAGTCAGCGCGATGAACGAGGGCGCAACCGCAAGCGGATTCACCATCGTGATCAGCGCGACAAAGGAAAGCAGGGCGACTTTGTACAACGGCATGTCTTGATTATGTCGCTTCACGCGTTATCGGTTGTCGGTTGATTGCGCTACGCGCGTTGCCGGTTGGCTTGCCGGCCGTGCTTTCCGATGTGACAACGCGCCAGGAGGTCGGCGAAAACGCGTGCCGCGTCAGCGGCAAGAGAGGGTAGCCAGGGGTGCGAGCGCAGCGAGCAACCCCCTGGAAACGAGGATCACGAAGAGGGTTGTTGCCGCATCAGCGGCAATGGATTCGTCCCCTCGAAGCGTGCCGGTGCCGCTGACGCGGCACGTGTTTTTCGTGGACCTCTTGTCCC
>DATAMS010000434.1:0-9245 GCA_036260495.1 Thermoanaerobaculia bacterium | reverse complement strand
CTCGGGATACACGGCGATGAGGTCGAACGCCCTTCGAAGCTCTTCCTGAAACAGTCTCGGAGCCTTGGTGCGATTGGGCCGCCACCATCGAGACTCCTTCCGAATCTGCGCGGCGGCGGCAGGAGTCGGCTTGATGGAGAGTCGCACGGCTCAGTTCGGGTGGTCGATCTCGTTCAGAAGTTCGTCGACGTCCACGAACTCTCCGCGGTCGGCCTGAGCGATCGACTCGAGGAGCATCCGCTTCTCCTCGGGCGATACCTGAAACGTCTCATTCCCTTCGTGGCGCAGCACCGTGACCTGCTCGCCCTCGGTGAGACGTTCGCCTTCAACGATGATGCGCCCTTCAAGGACGGTTCCGGAGATGATTTTCATGACGTCATTCTACTCTTTGCCTCTGCGGCGCGGATGGTCCTATCTCCTCACCACCCCAATACATACCCAAACATCAACGGCGCCACAATCGACGCATCCGATTCAATTACATGGCTCGGCGTATCGACCCCGAGTTTCCCCCACGTAATTTTCTCGTTCGGTACTGCGCCAGAGTAGGAACCGAAGCTCGTTGTGCTGTCGCTGATTTGGCAGAAGTAGCCCCATAGCGGGATCGTTGGTCGTTGCAGGTCCTGGTGGAGCATGGGGACTACGCAGATGGGGAAGTCGCCGGCGATGCCGCCGCCGATTTGGAAGAAGCCGATTGAGGAGTCGGCGCTTGTCTTTGTGTAGTAGTCGGCGAGCTCGATCATGTATTCGATGCCGGTGCGGACGGTGTGGACGTTTCCGACATCGCCGGTGATGCAGTGGCCGGTGTACATGTTGCCGAGGGTGGAGTCTTCCCAGCCGGGGACGAACATGGGGAGGTTCTTTTCGGCGGCGGCGATCATCCAGGAGTTCTTCGGATCGATCTGGTAGAACTCTTTGATCGAGCCGTCGCGGAGGATCTCGTACATGAACTCGTGCGGAAAGAGGCGGCGGCCTTCTTTGTCCTTGGCCATCCAATGTTTCAGCACCGCCGATTCGATCCGGCGCATCGCTTCACCCTCGGGGATGCAGGTGTCGGTGACGCGGTTCATGTGCCGGTCGAGCAGCGCTTTTTCGTCGTTCGCGGTCAGGTAGCGATAGCCCGGCACGCGCTCGTAGTGATCGTGCGCGACGAGGTTGAAGATGTCTTCCTCGAGGTTCGCGCCGGTGCAGCAGATCGCGTGGATCTTGCCCTGCCGGATCATCTCGGCGAGCGAGATCCCAAGCTCGGCGGTGGACATCGCGCCGGCCATCGTCAGGAGCATTTTGTTGCCGCCGTCGATGTGCGTGATGTAGTCGTCGGCGGCAGCGCGGAGGGCGGCAGCGTTGAAGTGGCGGTAGTGGTGCTGGATGAAATCGCGAATCGGACTCGGCATGGCGCGGATGATATTCGCTTCGTGGTGGGGTGAAAACCGTTTCACGCGGAGTCGCGGAGGCGCGGGGTGTTTTCTCCGTGCACTCCGCGTCTCCGCGTGACCCGTCTCTCCCTGACGTGCTGGTGCGGCCTGTCACATCGCCTTGTGATCAACTTTATGGAAGGCGCGCACCGGAGAGATACGATACCCAAATGAAACGAACCATCGCTCTGCTGCTGCTCGTGTGCGCGACCGCGTTTGCGGATGACGCCAAGCTGACCAAATCGATCGAGACCGACATCCGGACGCTCGCGGCTCCGAACATGGAAGGCCGCGGTCTCGGCACGAAGGGCATCGGCCTCGCGGCGAACTACATCGAAGGGCGGTTGAAGGCGCTCGGGTTGCAGCCGGCGTTCGGCAAGTCGTACCGGCAGCCGTTTCCGGTGAAGGTTGGCGTTTCGCTCGGCAGCGGCAACAAGCTCGAAGGTGTCGCTGCTGGCGACTGGACGCCGCTCGGATTTTCGAGCGCAGGCGCGTTCGCCGGGCCTGTCGCCTTCGTCGGCTACGGCATCGACGCCACGCCGATCGGCTACAACGACTTTGACGGCATCGATCTCAAAGGCAAAGTCGCGCTGATGCTGCGCTACGAGCCGCAGGAGAAGGACGACAACTCGAAGTTCGACGGACGCAAGCCGAGTCGCTGGTCGGCGATGCGCTACAAGGTTCTGAAGGCGCGCGAGCGCGGCGCCGTCGCGGTGATCTTCACGACCGGGCCGGTGCAGGACGAAGGAAAGGACAAGGTTCCGCCGCTCGTCAACGATGGTCCGGAGAGTCCAGCCGGTATTCCGGTCATCCAGGTCAAGACGTCGGTCGCACAACGCTGGCTGAAAGATGCCGGCATCGATCTGGCGCAGTTTCAAAAAGATGTCGATGCCGATCTGAAACCTCGCTCGCGCGTGCTCGACGCGCACGTGAGCGGCGTCGCCGACGTGAAGCCGCAGTTCGACAACGGCGAGAATGTCGTTGGCGTTCTTCCCGGCCGAGGGGCGCTCAAAGAACAGATCGTCGTCCTCGGCGCTCACTACGATCACCTCGGATACGGCGGCGAAGGATCGATGAAGCCGAACGTTCGCGCCATTCATCCCGGCGCCGACGACAACGCGTCCGGCGATGCCGGCGTGCTGAACGCGGCGGAGTTGCTGCGCGACTCGCTGGCGGATGCGAAGAACCGCCGGACGATTTACTTCGCGCTTTTCTCCGGCGAAGAGCGTGGCCTGGCCGGCTCCGGATACTTCGCCAATCATCCGCCGGTGCCGATGGATCACATCGTGGCGATGGTGAATCTCGACATGATCGGCGCGCTGCGCGAAGACAAGATCACCGCGTTCGGCACCGATTCGGCCGCGGAATGGAAAGCGCTCGTCGATGCGGCCGGCGCGGGATCAAATCTCAAAATCACCGAGACGGGCGACGGCTACGGGCCGTCGGATCAGACGAGTTTCTATGCCGCGCATGTGCCCGTGCTGCACTTCTTCACCGGCGCGCACGAGCGCTATCACACACCCGAGGATGTGGCGGATCCGATCAACTTCGCGGGTGAAGCGAGGATCGTGAAAGTGATCGCCGCGGTGATGGCGCCGCTCGCGCGCGGCGAGGTGTCGCCGCAATACGCACGCGCTTCGACCGCGCCGATGATGCAGGGCGACAGCCGCGGCTACGGCGCCTACCTCGGCACCGTTCCCGACTACTCGGCGATGGATGCGACGACCGGCGGCGTGCTGCTGTCGGACGTGCGCGGCGGCTCGCCCGCGGACAAGGCGGGGATCAAAGGCGGCGACCGCATCGTCGATATCGGCGGCACGCGCATCGAGAACCTGTACGACATGAGCTACGCGCTGCAGGACCACAAGCCGGGCGACACGGTGGACATCATCGTCACGCGCGCCGGAGTGCGGACGACGTTGCGCGCGACGCTGAGCACACGAGGGAGTGTGCCTGCCGCTCCGCCGGCCAATCCGCCAGCCGCGGCGCCTGCGAAACCGCTGGTGATCGGCGCGGGCAAGCCGTACGACAAGACGTTCGACGGCGAGAAGCATTTGAAAGACATCCGCCAGCTCACGTTCGGCGGAGAGAACGCCGAGGCGTATTTCAGCCCGGACGGGACGAAGATCATTTATCAGGCGACGGTGCCCGGCGCGGGATGCGATCAGGAGTACACGATGGATCTCGTCACCGGCGAGACGAAGCTGGTCTCGAGCGGCAAAGGACGCACGACCTGCGGCTACTACCGTTATCCGCAAGGCGATCGCATCGTCTACGCGACCACGGAAGGCGGTGATGCGGCTTGTCCGCCGCGGCCGGACATGTCGAAAGGCTACGTCTGGCCGGTGTACAAATCGTTCGATGTCGTCGAAGCGAATGTCGATGGATCGAACGCGAAGAAGATTACGACTGCCGAGGGCTACGACGCGGAGATGACGTGGTGTCATCGCGGCGGGAAGATGATTTTCACGTCGATGCGCGACGGCGATCTGGAGTTGTACGAGATGGACGAAGCGAGCGGCAAGGTCAAGCGGCTGACGAACGCGCCCGGCTACGACGGCGGCGCGTTCTACAACGCCGATTGCACGGAAATCGTCTGGCGCGCCAATCGTCCGGCCGGTCCGGCGCTCGTGGAAGACCGCGCGCTGCTGGCGCAGGGACTGGTCAAGCCGCTGCACATGGAGCTCTTCCTGATGAACGCGGATGGCACGAACGAGCGCCAGGTCACGCACAACGGCGCCGCGAATTTCTGTCCGTACTTTCTCAACGACGGGAAGCGCCTGATCTTCGCGTCGAACGTGAACAACACCGGATTCAACTTCGACCTCTGGACGATCGGGAAAGACGGCCAGGGACTGGAGCGCATCACGACCGCGCCCGGCTTCGACGGATTCTGCGTCTTCAGCCCCGACGGCCAGTACCTGATCTGGGCATCAGGGCGCGCAAAGCCGGAGAGCCACGAGATGAATTTGTTTATCGCGAAGTGGGCGGAGTAAGAGTCAGGCGGCACGCGAAGACGCGAAGGCGCGAATAGAGAAAAGCAACTGCTTCTTTCGCGTCTTCGCGCCTTCGCGTGCCACAACCCGAGTGCTCTACTTTTTCTTCACCGTGATCGTCGTCGTCGCGCTCGCTCGGGTGCCGTTGTCGTCGATGGCTTCGACGCGGACGTCGCCGTAGATGGATGAAAAGAGGCTGGGGTCGGCGACGTCTTTCTTTGGATTGAAGTGATAGTGCAGCTCGCCCTTGGCTGGGATCGAGGTGGCGAAGCCGAGGGATTGGATTTTGGGGGCGTCGTAGGATTCGCTCGCTACGGAGATGCCGCCGCCCGCGTAGACGTTGGCGGTGACGCGGTCGATGGTCACCGGATGGCCGCCTTTCTCTTTCACGACGACGTCGAACGGAAACTCGTACGACGTGCCGCCGGTGTTGTTGGCGAGCACCGGATTCGGCGTGACGGTCAGCTCGATCTCGCCACGTCCGCGCGTTGTCTTGGCTTTCGTCGTCCCAGGCTGACGCGTGGCGCAGGCGATCGGAACGACAAGCAGGAGGACGAAGGCGAGCCGTTTCATTTGGTGGTCCTTCTGGCGAAGGCCACGGGCGCGTTCACGGAGGCCATCGCGTTCGCGAGTCCTACGACGCCGCAGCCGATGCGCGGACCAGCGTTGCCTGCAGGCTGCGAGACGAGATCGTCAGGATTGCCGTGAAGCACGACGGCGTGACCGACGACGGCGTTGGCGCCGGTGTTGATCGAGATCGAGTGCGTCGTGAATCGCGTGTGCACTTCACCTTTGTCGTCGGCGGTGACGTTGCCGAAATCGCCGGCGTGATGCGAGACGGCATCGGGTGCGCCGTGAACCATTCCGTTCGGATTGAAGTGGCCGCCAGCGTTCTGCGCGTTGTTGCCGCAGTCGCCTTTTTCATGAACGTGGAAGCCGTGAACTCCGGGAGGAACGCCGGTGAGATCGACGACCACTTCCACGCCGTTCTCGCCGGCATCCTGGAAGTGAACGGTCCCTTTTGCAGTCGACCCGCTGGTCGAATCGATGGTGGCGTTTGCCATCGGGCCTCTGCTGTGGCCGCAGGCGACGAGGAAGAGAAGCGCGATCGGAACTACCAGAAGTTTTTTCATACAGCCTCCGTCTTGCAAAATCTGGGCGATTCTAGTGCGAATGGGGTGTTTGTGTCGTGCGGAGTCGGAGCAGAACCGTTTCACGCGGAGACGCGGAGGTGCGGAGGTGCTTTTCTCCGCGTTCTGAGCGTCTCCGCATGAAACGGTTTTGATTTACTGCGACCACTTCGCGATCTTCTTGCCGAGGTTCCCCAGCCATCCTTTCGCCACATCCTGGTAGTACATCGACGCTGCTTTTCCGAGGGCGTCGGCGAGCGATGGGTAGGGCGAGACGAGTCCCGCGAGTTGGGCGACCGTCATCTTTTTCTGGCGCGCCAGGACCAGCGTTTCGATCAGCGTTGAGGCGTTGGCGCAGAGTGCGTGGGCGCCGAGGATGCGGCCGCGTTTGTCGCAGACGAGTTTGACGAATCCGCCCGTCGTTCGATCGACGACCGCTCGATCGACCTCGGACATCTCGACCCTGTAGCAGCGAACGTTTTCCGCGCCGAGGGCGGATGTCGCTTCGGCTTCGGTCATCCCGATGTGGCCAACTTCGGGGTCGGTGTAGAGGCCCCACGGAACGTTGTCGTAGTTCACGGGTGAGCGACCGGGGAAGAGCATGTTGCGAACGAGCTTCACTGCTTCGTACGCGGCGACGTGCGTGAACTGCATGCCGCCGTGAACGTCGCCGCAGGCCCAGATGCGCGGCACGGAGGTCTGCAAGTACTTGTCGACGATGACGAAGCCGCGGTTGGTTTTGACGCCGGCGTCTTCGAGCCCGAGGTTCTCGGTGTTGGCGCGCCGGCCGCTGGCGACGAAGATCTCATCGACGCGCAATTCCTTCGTCTCGCCGGGCTTGTTCTCGATACGGACGACTTTCTTGTCCGCATCGCGACGCACCGACTTGGCGCCCCAGCCGCTGCGGATGTCGATTCCTTCGTCGCCGAGAATGCGGCGGAGGCGCGCGATCACGTCCGCGTCTTCTTTGTTGATGATCTCGTCGAGCATCTCGACGACGACGATTTCGCTGCCGAAGCGGCGGAACACCTGCGCGAACTCGATGCCGATGTAGCCGCCGCCGAGGATCAGCAGTGATGCGGGAAATGAATCCTGATTGAGGAAGGAAACGTGATCGAGGAAGCCGTTTTCGGTCAGACCTTCGACCGGCGGAACGGCCGTACGCGTGCCGGTAGCGATGACGATGTCTTTGGCGAGGAGGCGGCGTCCGTCGACGTCGACTTCCTTTCGCGAGACGAGTTTGGCGTTGCCGAAGATGACGTCGATGCCGAGCGCGCGGAACTTGGCGGGATCGTCGTGATGCTCGATGGCGTGACGTTGGGCGCGCATCGAATCCATGACCGGCTTCGGCGTCACGCGCACGGACTGTGCCTCGAGTCCGTACGCATCGGCATGGCGCATCTGATGGGCGAGGCGCGCCGAGGCGACGAGCGCTTTCGTTGGAACGCAGCCGGTCCAGAGGCAATCGCCGCCGAGTTTTTCGCGCTCGATCAACGCGACCTTGCGCCCGAGGCGCGCGCAGCCCGAGGCGGTCACGAGTCCGGCGGTGCCGCCACCGATGATCACCACGTCGAAGAGCTCGGGCATATCCAAACCGTTTATCACACACGAGATCAGTGAGTCGCGTTCCCGCGAACCCGCCGTTTGTATTTTTCCGGCGTCCTCCGGCACTCACCTTTAGCGCGGTTCGTCCGCCATCCCGATCAAAGGACCCGGCTATCACGCCGGCACCAAACAATGTTCCAACACCTATTGAACGCAGTTAGTCACGCCGAGGGAGCAATGCCGAGACGTCAGGGAGCATTCGATGCAACGGGCAGAAACGAGCCGGTTGCGGCCAGCGCCGATCTGATCTGCAAGCACGATCTCGACGGCCGCCTCCTCTACGTCAGTCAATCCGTCTGCGACGCACTCGGCATGCCTGCCGCGATTCTTTGCAGGATGACGATTCAGGATTTGTTGTCGAAGGACAGCACGTGGGGCTTCACCACGTACATGCAGCGGTTGAAGCGCGACGGCTTCGCTGACGGCATCATGAACATCGTCACGCGCGAGGGCAAACGGCGGACCTGGAAGTATCGCAACGCGCTCGAGATGGATGAACACTCCGATCCCGTCATTCGCGGCGTCGCACGCGATGTGACCGAGGGCCAAGAAGCATTCCAGGCGGTCCTGCGAAGCGAGGAGTACTTCCGCTCGATCATCGAGAACGTGTCCGACATCATCGCCATCATGGAGCTCGACGGCAGCCTGCGGTACGGTAGTCCTTCCGTTTGCAGAGTGCTCGGATATTCGAGGAGAGCCCTTCGCGGCATGCGCGGCCTCGACCTGATCCATCCCGAGGATGTCCCCAAAGCTGCCGGCTACCTGGCGGTGCAGATCGCCGATCCGGCCGCGGCCCAGACGATCGAATTGCAGGTGCGCCATGCCAGTGGTGCGTGGCGGTCATTCGAGATCATGGCCACGAATCTGGTCAAGAAGGGACGGACCTCGGCCGTCGTGCTGAACGCCCGCGACATCACCGGGCGCAAGCTGCTCGAGGCGCAACTGACGCAGGCCAACCGCCTCGGCGCCCTCGGCCGCCTCGCCGCCACCGTCGCCCACGAGTTCAACAATGTCCTGATGGGCATGCAGCCCTTCGCCGAGTTGATGCAAAGGCCGGAAGCGAAACCCGATCTGATTGCCAAAGGCGCCGGTCACATCGCCAACTCCATCCAGCGCGGACGTCGCATCGTGCTCGATATCCTTCGCTTCGCGCAGCCGTATCAACCGGTCATGGCAGCCGTCGACGTTCGCGAGTTGTGGGAGATGTTTGCTCCGGAAGCGGAAAACGTACTCGGCAACACGACCTCGATCGTACCGGCCATTCCGCACGGTCTTTACGCCAAGGCTGACCGCACGCAGATCTCGCAGGTTCTGGCGAACCTCGTGTCCAACGCGCGCGATGCCATGCCCGATGGCGGAATGCTCACGGTGGACGCGAATGAGCTCGCAGCCGGTGCGTCGTTTTCCTTCGGCGTGGTGCCGCATCCCGAGCGCTACGTGCAAATCTCGATCGGCGACACCGGAATGGGGATGCCGCGCGACGTCATGGAGCGCATCTTCGAACCGCTCTTCACCACGAAGCTGAGCGGCGGCACTGGATTGGGTCTGGCCGTTGCGCATCAAGTGGTGACGCAGCACGAAGGCTATATTTTCGTCGAGAGCGAGCCTGGCCACGGCAGCACGTTCCATCTTTTTCTGCCGAAAACAGCCGCGCCTGCAGCAAAGGAAACCCGTGACACGGGCGGCAATCGAACGCCGGCCTCGCGCAAGGTACTGCTGATCGATGATGAACAGATGATCGTCGAAGGCATCACGGCACTGCTGGAGCAGGACGGCATCGAAGTCGAATCCATCGGCAGCGGTTTCGAGGCGGCGGAGACGATCGCCCGCTTTCATCCCGATCTCGTCGTGCTCGACCTCGGGCTCCCGGGTATGGATGGTAGCGAGGTCTATGCGCATATCCGCGAAGTGGACAAGGAGCTCCCGGTCATCTTCGCCACAGGCCACGGCGACCCTCAGGCTCTTCACGAGTTTCTCAACGACCCGCACACGAGATTTCTGCAGAAGCCGTTCGAGATCACCGATCTGCTGGAGATGATGGTGGACGTCGAGTCAGAAGGCACATCATGAGCGCGGATCCATCATTGAAACGTGCCCTG
>DATAMS010000412.1:0-3473 GCA_036260495.1 Thermoanaerobaculia bacterium | reverse complement strand
GATCGGCGGCGCCGGCACTCCATCATGGACGATCGCCTCGGAGTTGTTCGTCGCGCTCGATTGCAGCGGCGCGGGATGCGGGCAGCGATGAGGAATCGCGATCGTCGCGTCCGGCGGTATTTCTTCGAGCGGGTAGAATCGCCGGCATGACGGCAGACAAGAAGATCGTCATCATCGCCGGACCGAACGGCGCGGGTAAGACGACCTTCGCCCGCGAGTTTCTGCCGCTGGAGGCGGCCTGTCCCCTGTTCATTAATGCGGATCTGATTGCTGCGGGTCTCTCCCCATTCAATCCTCAAGTCGCAGCGCTCCGCAGCGGACGGCTGATACTTGCTGAAATCGATCGGAACGCAGGGGCTGGCGACAGCTTTGCGTTTGAGACGACCCTGTCGGGACACTCCTACGCTCGCCGTATCCCGCAGTGGCGTGCTTCAGGTTATGTCGTCAAACTGCTTTTTCTCGCACTCGGCAGCGCAGAAGAGGCTGTTTCGCGAGTGGCAATGCGCGTAAGTCAGGGCGGACACGACGTGTCTCCGGACGTGATTCGCAGACGGTTTGCCACTGGCTTGAGAAACTTCACTGAGATTTACCGGCACATCGTCGATTACTGGCAGTTGTACGACAACAGCGGCCCATCGCCGCTATTGCTGGAAGAAGGAGGAATTGATGAATGATCCGCTGAAGTCTCGCCTCCCCGACGCCGACATGCAAGCAGCTCCTCGTGCACTCTTACGAGCGGCACAGCGAGCACGCGAGGTAGCTCGGCGTACAAACACAAAGCTCGTTGTGATTCGCGATGGCGTGCTTGTGGAGGAGAGTGCCGGCGATCAGGACTCCCCTTCACTCGCATCGAAGATTCTGCCGGAGCTCGACGGGTTCAGGGAAAAGTGAGCGGTTGTCGCCTCACCGTCCCTGCGCCGCCTCCCCGCTTAGCGTCATGATCGTGCTCGTGGCGTGGGCGACGAGCTTGCCGTCGGCGCGGACGATGTCGCAGGCGTAGTACGTGAGGGTGCGGCCGCTGTGGATTGCTTTCGCGGTTGCGCGCAGCGAATCGCGCCAGACCGGGCGAAAGAAATTGATTCGGAAATCGACGCTCGTGAACGACTCTCCTTCGGCCAGTCCGCTCCAGTGCGCGACTCCCATCGCGGCGTCGGCGATCGTGCAGAGGACGCCGCCGTGGATCGTGCCCATCGGATTGGCCTGCGTGCCGGGATCGGTGGTCATCTCCACCGTACACGTGCCCGGCTCGGCGTGGCTGACGCGGAACGGAAGCGTGATGGCGATCGGCGGCGGAAGGAGGATCGGCGACGCCGCGCCGGACGGCGTGCCGTTAATCCATTCCTGCACGAGCTCCGCGTTGGTTTTTCCCATCATCTGCTCCTTCATGCTCATCGAGAGTCGGGTAAGACTATGGTGAAAATGCTGACGACCGCGCGCATCCCGGGACAATTTTTCCTGATGGGATCTGACGATGGTCAGCTCGATGAACGCCCGGTGCATCGCGTGTGGATCGATGCTTTCGAGATCGGCATCACGCAGGTGACGCACGGCGAGTACGCAGCGTTTGCAAATGCAACAGGCCGGCCGTTGCCGCCAACACCGTTCATCCATCCGGACCAGCCGGTCGTCGCCCTGTCGTGGTTCGACGCGGTGGCGTATTGCGATTGGCTCAGCGACGTCTCCGGACGTCGTGTTCGTCTGCCGTACGAAGCGGAGTGGGAGTGTGCCGCGCGCGGCGGAGCGGAAGGGCTGCGCTTTCCGTGGGGCAACGAGTTGCCGCCACCGGATGATGATCGTTTCGCGACCGGACCTGAGCCCGCCGGACGGCACACGCCGAACGCGTACGGCATCCATGACCTCTGCGAGAACGTTCACGAATGGTGCAGCGATTGGTATGCGGCGGACTGCTACGCCGTCTCGCCGGAACGGAATCCGCGCGGTCCGGAAGGCGGCAAGCGCCGTGTTTCGCGCGGCGGCTCGTGGCGGCATCGGGTCAAATTCAGCCGTTGCGCCGCCCGATCGAGCATCCCGCCGGAGTTTCAGTACGCCGACTACGGATTCCGGATTGCGTGCGAAATGAAGCCGTGAGAAGAGATTGAGGGAAACCTGAGCCCTTCCTGAAGACTTTGCGCGGCCGTCGGGCCGATCGTGGGCGCCAAGGAGATTCCCAGTGCGCACGATCATTCTTGCTGTTGTCCTTACGTTGTTGACCGCTTCCCTTTCTGCCCAGAACGTCGTCGTCGGTACGCAATCGCTCGGCGGTACGATCGCTCAGAGCGCAACTCCGCCGTTCACGATGATCGATCTGTCGCACCCGGCGACGGCAGATGGAACGGTGGCGAGCGCTTCCGTTCGCTGGGCTGCGGGAAGCTGCACTGCCGCATTCAAGGTGAAGTTTCTGCGGCCGGCCAGCCCAAGCTCCCTGACCACGTTCACTCTCGTGGCCGAGCGGGGACCATTTAACGCGGTGGCGGGGAGGAATCAGATTGTGTTGGCCCCCCCGGTCGATCTTCATGCGGGCGACCTGATCGCCGTAACGTCGCTGGGGAGCTTCGCGAGCTGCGGCTCTCCTGCGACCATGATCGATTCCGGCGCCGCCCTCATGCGGATCGCGGGCGACGTCTCGACCGGCAGCTTCAATGGGTTCTACACCCGCGATCGTTCCCTCGGCGCGCGTGCCACCGACACGACCGGCGTCCTCGAGGGTGTCGTGACGGCCGCCGGATCACTGGCCGGCAACTTCGGTTCGTTCTTCCGCACCTCGATTCAAATCGCCAGTCCGGGCGGTGGAACCTCGACCGGGACGCTTGTCTTTCATCCAGCCGGCGTTGCTGCCTCGCCGAACGATCAGGCATTCCCCTACACAGTGACCAGCGGAAACGCGATCTCGTTTACGGACATCGTGCAGCAGATGGGAAAGTCGGGATTGGGCACGATCGACGTGATCTCGAACAACGGTTTCCCGCCGCTCGTAACGGCGCGGGTTTACAACGACACGCCGAATGGAACTTCCGGATTCAGCGAGGAGATGATCACGCCGCGCGATGCGCTGCATTTTGGCGACACGGGAGTCCTGATCACGCCACCGGACCTGACGAAGTTCCGCGTCAATATCGGAGTCCGTACGTTCTCCTCCCCGGCGACCATCAACGTACAGTACGGCTTTCGATCGCAGAGCAATATGGACTTTCCCGCGAACACGTTCCGGCAGTACTCGCTGGCCGAATTCGGCGACGCATCGCCGCTCGCAAACGAGCAGATCATTCTCAGCGTCATCAGTGGCGATGCCATCGTCTACCTGTCGACAACGGACAACCAGACGAACGACAGCAGCGTGCGATTCGCACGGCGGAACTAGGTAAGATTTCTCACGCCGTTTCACACCATGCTTTCGATCGAGCGCATCGGCCATGTTCGGCGAAGAAGGTTTACGTAGGCCGGACTCTCCAGTCCGACTAGGTCGGACTCTCCAG
>DATAMS010000304.1:0-2147 GCA_036260495.1 Thermoanaerobaculia bacterium | reverse complement strand
CCGTTTCGTGCCGCGCCGCAGCGGATCAGCGACGCCCATCGTCGCGGCCGCGCCGGTCACGAACGACAGTTCCATTGCGGTCCTGCCATTCGTCGACATGAGCCAAGGCAAGGACCAGGAATACTTCTCCGACGGATTGTCGGAAGAATTATTGAATCTGCTCGCGCGGGTGCCGCAGCTGCGCGTCATCGCCCGCACCTCGTCGTTCGCGTTCAAGGGCAAGGAGATCGGCATCGCCGAGATCGCCAAGACCCTTAACGTCGCCAACGTGCTCGAGGGCAGCGTGCGCAAGTCCGGCGACACGCTGCGCATCACCGCGCAGCTGATCCGGACCGCCGACAGCTCGCACCTGTGGTCGGAAACCTACGACCGCCAGATGACCGACGTGTTCAAGGTGCAGGACGAGATCGCCGGGGCCGTCGTTGCGCAGCTCAAGGTCAAGCTACTGCCGGAACAGCAAGTGATTAATGCGCATCGCACGACAGACACTGAGGCCTACAACCAGTATCTGCTCGGCAACCAGTACTTCAACCGGAATTCCACGGAAGGCTACCAGCTCGCGGTGTTCGCCTACCAGAAGGCGGTGGCGCTCGACCCGAATTACGCCGCCGCCTACGCGGGACTCGCCACTGCGGAGTTCTACGCGTCGGATTTTTCCGCGACGGCCGAGGAGAGTACGCTGGTGAGACAACGCGCACAGGCGGCCGTGGACAAGGCAATTGCATTGGCGCCTGACCTTGCAGACGGCTACATCGCACGCGGCTTGTACCGCTGCAGCAACCTGTGGGATTGGAGCGGCGCGCAGGCGGACTTCGACAAGGCGCTGGCGCTCGAACCCGGCAGCTCCCTCGCCCACCGGCGAATTGGCCTGCTGTTTCAGAGCCTCGGACGCCTGCCCGAAGCGATCGCTGCGACCCGCAAGGCGATCGAACTCGACCCGCTGTCATCATACGCATGGGGCAATCTTGGCGCGATATATCTGAGTAATCCCGATCAGTTCCGCGAGGCCCGCGAAGCGCTCGATCGTGCGCTTTCGATCAATCCCGAAGCGAGTTTATCTCTTCATTATCTGAGCGTTCTCGAACTGCTGGAAGGCCACGCGCAGGTGGCGCTCGACCAGTCGCGTCGCTTCGGAGAAGTCTGGCGCCAAATGGGCGTCGCGATGGCCGAGCACTCGCTGGGGCATGTGCGCGAGTCGCAGCATGCACTCGACGAGTTGATCGCGAAGTACGCGCACGATTGGGCGTTTCAGATCGCCGAGGTCTATGCCTGGCGCGGCGAGCCGGACAAGGCCTTCGAATGGCTCGAGCGCGCTTACGTGCAGCAGGACGCCGGATTCGCCGTCTTCAAGTCCGACCCGCCGCTCAAGTCGCTATGGTCCGATGCACGCTTCGCAGCGATGCTGAAGAAGGTCGGCCTGCCGCCGTAGCAAACGCCCGAAAAATGGGGACGGCGGTAATAGACAGCGGATAATTGGCTCCGTCCCCTTTTCCCCACCGACGCAAGCCGCTGCCGATCGCGAGGCGAGCGAAAAATTGACACCTCCGAAGCCGACACTCGTGGGAGTCTCCTTCGGGTCGATACCGGAAAGTCGGAGTCCCCCGGAGCAAGCATGTAAAGCTGCTCCCTTTGCAGGCACTTTCTTTCAGGTTCCTACAAGGCGCAAACGTGCGCCTTCAGGGCGCATGTGGCCAAGCGGCAATATATTGAGTATGGCGGAGAGGGCGAGATTCGAACTCGCGGTGGTATCGCTACCACGCCGGTTTTCAAGACCGGTGCCTTAAACCGCTCGGCCACCTCTCCGATTTTCTGTGGACAATCAGGCGCGTTGAGCAAGGCCCAGAGCCGGCGCGAAGGATACTCGAAAGCCCGGAAGATTTGGCGTTCTCCTGAGCCTGCGTACCTCGTGCGAAACTGCCGCTCAACGCTTCAGCGTCCAGATATTTCCGAATTCGTCCATGAATGTGTCGTCGGGATTCAAGGTGAATCGCTGATCATTTCTCGTGTCGCGAACCATGCGTGAGCCGGAGAGCGTCACGAGTTGGGTTCGGTGCGGCGTCAGCATCTTCGTGTTGCCGGTGCTGGAGAGGATCTCCATCGTCCGCTCGATTCCTCTCGAGTCGCGAAAGACTGCAGTCTGGACGTCC
>DATAMS010000402.1:0-9010 GCA_036260495.1 Thermoanaerobaculia bacterium | reverse complement strand
GTGGAGATCCGGGAGAATGGACTCCGCTTCCGCGTCGATGCCCCGACCGGACAGAAGACGGGATTCTTTCTCGATCAGCGCGAGAACCGCGCGTTGACGCGCACGCTCGCCGCCGGCCGCCGCGTGCTGAACCTTTTTTCGTACAGCGGTGCGTTCGGCGTTTACGCGGCGGCGGGTGGCGCGGCGTCGGTTGAGAATGTCGACAGTTCGACGAGCGCGATCGATCTGGCGCGGACCAATCACCAGCTCAACGGATCGAACGCGACGTTCACGGTCGCCGATGCGTTCGACTATGTTCGCAAGACGACCGCGCGCTACGATCTGCTGATCTGCGATCCGCCGGCATTCGCCAAATCGCGCGGCGACATCGACCGCGCCGCCCGCGGCTACAAAGACATCAACCTATTCGCCATGAAGCTTCTCGATCCCGGCGCGCAGATGCTGACGTTCTCGTGCAGCGGCCACATGTCCCTCGACCTCTTCCAGAAAGTGATCTTCTCCGCCGCGCAGGATGCCGGCCGTCGCATTTCATTCGTTCGCCGGCTGACCGCCGCGCCCGATCATCCTGTGTCGCTGTTCTGTCCGGAAGGGGAGTATTTGAAAGGGTTCCTGCTGGAAGTGCATTAATGGGTCAGGTCTAAAGTCTAAAGTGCCGGCAGACGATTCTGCCTCGGGCGATAGTCATCCTTCGGCACTTTGGACTTTAGACCTGACCCCTCTCGCTAACGCTGAGCAGCCTTAACCACGAAAGGATCGAATCATGAACACGCCAAACGCCCTTCGCGAACAGATCGCCGCACTCCTCGACAGCGGTCACGCTCATCAGGATTTTGACTCCGCCATCGCCGATGTTCCCGCCGCCGCGCGAGGGGAGCGTCCTGCCGGCGCGCCGCATTCGCCGTGGGAACTGGTCGAGCACATGCGCATCGCGCAAACGGACATCATCGAATATGCGCGGGGAGACGCCTCGTACGTCGAGCTCGATTTTCCTTCGGGCTACTGGCCGGCGTCGCCGCAACCTCCGAACGATGAAGCGTGGGACGAGAGCGTGGCAAAGTTCCGTTCCGATCGCGCAGCTCTCATCGCAATGGTGAATGACGAATCATTCGACTTGCTCGCCAGGACTCCGCGCGGGAACGCCACCTGGCTCGCCAAAATCCTCCTCGTCGCCGACCACAACACGTACCACCTCGGGCAGTTGATTCTGGTGCGAAGGATGGTGACTGGGAAGTAAGGGTCGGGTTCTAAAACGAAGGAATGTGCAGCATCCCGCTCGACTCCGCGACGAACCACAGCAGTTGGGCGACGACGAAGAAGCTCACGCACGTCGCGACAAGCAGAAGGAGCGGCAGCAGCCTGACGTGATCCGGCGGACGCGCTGTCCGGCGAAACAGGATGACGGCAAAAGTCAACGCGGCGTACGTCATGACATGGTTCAGCGGGCACAGAGGACAGAAGTGGGACAAGTGGAAGAGCAGCCAGAAGAAGCGCAGCGTGAAGAGCGACGCAACGGCCAGCCAGAACACGAGCGTTCGCAAGAGATGGAAGCGGTACCCGGCGCCGAGACGTTTGCCGGCAAACCACCAGACCAGGCAACCGATGTAGAACGCGGTGCCGAGAAGCGCGTTCGGAAAGAAAAACGCGTTTGCCTGCGGAGTCACCAGCACGCGATCACAATCGACAAAGGCCGACCAGGAGCAGATGCTCGATCCCGGAGTTACCAGCGCAAGACGAAGTGCGAGATACCGCCACGTCAGGTAGGCGGAATCAATCGCAGCGAAGACAAGCGCGCGGACCATCCAACGTTCGGCTGCTGACATGGATCGTTATCGAGAACTGCGCAGATTCACGCTCATGGTCGCGGACTCGCACACAACTTGGTGGTGATTGTAGGTTCAGTATCCGCCGCGGCCGGAAATGAATCGAGGACAAATCGGATCGCGCTTCTCAACCGTATGATCCAACCGGAGGACGTAACGGATGGCACTTGCCAAGGCTCTGCTCGCGGAAATGGAACAGGAAGGGAAGTCGACGGTGCGGATGCTGGAGCGCGTGCCGATGGACCAGTTGGGATGGACGCCGCACGCGAAGTCCATGTCGCTCGGCCGCCTGGCGTGGCACATCACGTCAATCCCCAGAATCGCGTTGCGTGTTCTCAGCGCATCGACGTTTGAAGTGAGCAACGCCGGGCCCGCGCAGTTGCCGGAGAATCCGTCGTTCGTCGACACGTATCAACAAAATCTCGAAGCAGCCATGGCGATGATCGGTGCGATGGACGATGAGGAATTGAAATCGCCATTCACGCTCGCGCGCAACGGCCAGGTGCTGAACGAAACGCGCAAGATCGTCATCATTCGTTCGATCCTGATGAACCATTCCTACCACCATCGCGGGCAGCTTTCGGTTTACCTGCGCATGCTCGATGTTCCGCTGCCGGCGATCTACGGGACGAGCGCGGATGAGGTGATGTGAGGGCGGGGGGGTGGGGTGTCGGGAGTGGGGAGTCGGAGAAGAAGCAAAGGCAGCTCGAGAGTCTTTTGGTGAGTTTCGAGCCCTTCCATCTCCTGCGCCCCAGCTCTCTGGATGTTCGCGCGTATCTTTGCTCTTACTCCGACACCCGACTCCCGAGACCCGCCCTCCGAGACCCGACACCCAAGCTTGCTTTTTCTCCCACACCCCACACCCGACTCCCCACCCCCCATAGAATGTCCTCATGAAAATTGTCGCTGGTGACATTGGCGGAACGAAGGTTCTGCTGCAGCTCGTCGATGTGTCGCAGGCGGGGCGGCTCGTGTCGGCGGAGGAGCGGTACGAGAGCAATGCGTACGCGACCTTCGATGCGATGCTGCAGGCGTTTTTCGACGCGCATGTCGCTGGTCCGGTCGCCGCTGCGTGCTTCGCCGTCGCCGGTCCGGTCTTCGGCGATCGCGCCGAGGTGACGAACCTGACTTGGAAGATGGATGCGACGGCGCTGGCCAAGAAGTTCTCCATCGGACGCGTCTCCCTCATCAACGACTTCTACGCCGTCGCCCTCGGCGTTCCCATTCTCGCGCCCGGCGACTTTCTCGTTCTCAATTCGGGATCGCGCGTCAACTTCGCGCCCATCGCCATCCTCGGTGCCGGCACCGGCCTCGGACAAGCCAATCTCGTTCACGAAGGGACCAAGTGGAACGTCGTTCCGTCCGAGGGCGGCCACGCCGACTTCGCGCCGCAGGATGAAGAGCAGACGCGCCTCTTCCTTTCGCTCCACGCGAAGTACGGCCACGTGAGCTGGGAGCGCCTGCTCTCCGGCGCGGGCCTCGTCAACATCCACAACTTTCTAACCGGCGAGGAGCGGCCGTACGACGAGTCGCTGCCGATGGAGATCGCCAAATCGCTCGCGGCCGGCGATGCCGTCGCGGCCCGCACGTTCGCGATCTTCGTCGACATCTACGGTGCCGAGGCGGGCAACATGGCGCTGCGGCTGCTGGCACGCGGTGGTGTGTACCTCGCCGGCGGCGTCGCAGCGAAGAACATCGGCCAGTTCACGGACGGACGATTCATGCAAGCCTTTCTGCGCAAAGGACGCTTTCAACACATCCTCGCCGAGATCCCCGTGAACCTGATCACGAACCCCAAAGTCGGACTGCTCGGCGCGGGGGAGATGGCGGCGAGGATGGTGTGAGGCAGTAGATTAGTGGATTAGTAGATTAGGAAGTCGTCTGGCCAACCTTGTTCGACGCAGCCACGTGACGAATCCACGAATCGACTAATCGACTAATCCACGGCTTCCCGGAATCGCATCCTCCCCCCATCCGTTCACGCCGCGGCAGGTTGCATCAGAGGAGTCAACACACACATGGGTCTTTCAGTCGGAATCGTCGGGCTGCCGAACGTTGGCAAGTCGACGATCTTCAACGCGCTCACCGCGGCCGGAGCACAAAGCGCCAACTATCCTTTCTGCACGATCGAGCCGAATGTTGGCATCGTGCCCGTCGTCGATCCGCGGCTCGACAAGCTTGCTGAGCTCGCGCAGAGCAAGCAGACCATCTACACCGATCTTCGCGTCGTCGACATCGCCGGCCTCGTGCGCGGTGCGTCAAAAGGGGAGGGGCTCGGCAATCAGTTCCTCGCCAACATCCGCGAGACTGACGCGATCCTTCACGTCGTCCGCTGCTTCGATGATCCGAATGTCGTTCACGTCGAAGGCTCTGTCGATCCGGAGCGCGACATCGAGGTGATCGAGACCGAGTTGCTGCTGGCCGACCTCGACGCAGTCAGCAAGAAACTCGATCGCGTTGCCCGCCTGGCGCGCGTCGGACAGAAAGAGTACGTCGCGCAAGCCGAGGCGCTGGAAAAGGCGAAAGCGGCGATCGATGCCGGGACGCCGTTGCGCGCGGTCGAGTTCACCGACGAGGCGCGCGAATCGTTGCGCGAGTTGAATTTGATCACGCTCAAGCCCGTCCTCTACGTCGCTAACGTCACCGAATCCGACCTCGGCAAAGAAACGCCGATGATCGGGAAGGTGCGCAACGTGGCCGCGCAGAAGAAGGGCGAGATCGTCGTCATCTGCGGCGAGCTCGAAGCACAGATCTCGCAATTGCCGCCCGCCGAGCGCGCCGATTTTCTCAACGAGATGGGCCTGCAGGAATCAGGACTGAGCGCACTGATTCGCGCCGCGTACAAACTCCTCGATCTCGAAACATTTTTCACCGCCGGTCCGAAAGAAGCGCGCGCCTGGACGATCAACAAAGGATCGAAGGGCCCGCAGGCGGCCGGCAAGATTCACAGCGATTTCGAGCGCGGCTTCATCCGCGCCGAAACCATCGCCTACAACGATTACGTCACCCTCGGTGGCGAGCCCGGCGCGAAAGCAGCCGGGAAGATGCGCAGCGAGGGAAAGGATTATGTCGTCCAGGACGGAGACGTGATTCTGTTTCGATTCAATGTGTAGCGAGTGGATTAGTAGATGAGTGGATTAGTAGATTAGACAAGATCGAATCTACGGATCTACGAATCGACGAATCGACTAATCACCCATGCCATTCACCATCCTCTCTGACGAAGGCCTTCCGATCCGCGGCGACCTCGACGTGCCTGCCGGCGCGAAGGCGCTCGTCGTCATCGTGCATGGGTTCAAAGGATTCAAAGACTGGGGCTTCTTTCCGTGGCTCGGCGAGATGCTTTGCAACGACAAGTTCGCCGTCTGCCGTTTCAACATGTCGCGCAGCGGAATCGGCGAGCAGCCCGACGTCTTCGACCGGCTCGATCTCTTCGCCGAAGATACATACTCGGGACAGATTGCCGACCTGCAGAAGGTCGTGCGTTTTTGTCAGGAGCGCGTCGATGCGCCGACATTCCTGGTGGGCCACTCGCGCGGCGGCGGCGTGGCGCTTCTGGCCGCGGATGGCATCGCGAACCTCTCCGGCATCGTGACGTGGAGCTCGATCGCGCGCGCCGACCGCTACGACGAGGCCACGAAGTCGATGTGGCGCCGCGTCGGGTATGTCGAAGTGGAAAACACGCGCACGAAACAGATGATGCGGATGTCGACCCGAATGCTGGACGACATCGAAGCGAATCGCGAGCGTCTCGAGATTCTCAAATGCACGACCCAGATCGAGCAGCCAATCCTCGTCATTCACGGTGCCCGCGACGAGAGCGTGCCGGCCGCCGAATCGCTCGAGATCGCCTCGTACGCGCGCGACGCCTCACGCGTCGTCATCGCCAAAGCCAGCCACAGCTACAACGCCATCCACCCGCTGATTCATGTTCCCTTCGAACTAAGCATGGCCGCCGCGGTGACGTCGCGGTTCATCAGCGTGTATTCGTAGGCTCGGAAAGGCGAATCACCACAGAGACACAGAGAGCACAGAGAGTTTTCTCTGTGTCCTCTGTGTCTTTGTGGTGAAAAGGGTTTTGCTGAGGGACCTACTCGGCAGCCGGTTTCGGGCGCGGTCCGCCGCGACGACGGCGTCTGCGGCGCGGGGCACCGGCAACTGCGGCGGGTTGCTCGTCCGGGATGTCGTCATCGAGATCGGGCTCGACTAACAGCTCGGGTTTGACTCCGCGATCCTGCAGTTTGTCCTCATCGAGCAACCACACCCACTGCGTCGATGCGGCTTTCGCTTCGGCCGGCGCTGCTGGACGCTCGCGCCGCGGTTGCGGTTGCGGACGCGCGGGACGAGCGTCGCGAATGGCTGGTTGCGGACGGCGATCAACGACTGGCGGTGCTTCGGCGCGTTTGAGGCGGACGAGCACTTCTTCGCTGAGACGGCGATTGACGGAGATCAGATCGGCGACGAGTCCGATCAGCAGCGTTTGGAATCCGATGATGAGAAAGACCGCGGCGAGGATCAGCGACTGAATGTGTCCAGCACGGTCGCCTTGCAGGAAGTGCCAGAGGAAGCGGCCGCCGAGGACTGTGCCGGCCAGAAGAAGGACAGTGCCGATCGTGAAGAACGTCTTCAGCGGTTTGTAGATGGTGTAGATGCGGAAGATCGTTGCGGCGGACTTGCGAAGGTACGTGCCGATGCCGCGATACAGCCGCGAGGGGCGCGTCGGCGCGTTCGTGCGCACCGGCACGGACTGGACGCCGAGGTTGCGGTTGCCGGCCTGGATGATGGTTTCGAGCGTGTAGGTGAACGGGTTGAAGACGTTGATCTGCATCGCTGCTTCGCGCGAGAAGGCGCGGAAGCCGCTGGTGACGTCGCCGACGCGAAGCCCGGAAGCGAGACCGACGGTACGGCTGCCAATGCGCTGCAGCAGTCGTTTGAACGCCGACATGTGCGGCGACTTTGCGACCTCCCGGTCGCCGACCACGACGTCGGCGGTGCCGCGCACGATGGGCGAGATGAGTTTGGGGATGTCGCTGCCGGCGTACTGATTGTCGGCGTCGGTGTTGACGATGATGTCGGCGCCGAGGCGGAGGCAGGCATCGATGCCGGCGAGGAACGCGGATGACAGGCCGCGATGGCTCTTGAGCTGTACGACATGCGTCGCGCCGGCTTTTCGCGCCGCGGCGGCGGTGTTGTCGGACGATCCGTCATCGACGACGAGCGTCTCGATGGCGGTGATGCCGTCAATTTTCTTCGGGATGTCGCGAAGCGTCTGCGCGATCGTCGCTTCTTCGTTGAAGGCTGGTATTTGAACGATAAGCTTCATGCGTGTGTCGTGAGTCCGTAGATTAGTCGATTAGTGAGTCGGTGGTTCGTGATCAGTCGATACGCGGCAAAAGCGAATCCACTAATCTACGCACCCACGAATGTCCGCCGCCGTCAAAGTTTCCGTCATCATGCCTGTGGAGCGAATCGGCGGCGACGCGGAGCGCGCGATCGAGTCGGTGCTGCGTCAGGAGGCGCCGTTCGCTTTTGAGCTGATTCTCGTTTCCGCGGAGCCGTTGACACTGGAGCTTGGGAACGCGGTACGGAACGTCATCGAGGCGGATCGTAATCCCGCAACTCGAAGAAATCGAGCGGTTTCCGAGGCGCGAGGCGAGATCCTGGCGTTCATCGACGATGATGCGATGGCCGATGATGGCTGGCTCGCCACCGCCGTTGCCTACCTCGAAGCCCATCCCGAGATTGCCGTTCTCGGTGGCCCCGATCCCGCGCCTGTCGACTCAACGCGCGCCGAGCTCATCGCCGAAACGCTGCTGGCGACGCCGTTGATCGGCAGCGGTCTGGCCTGCCACGAAAACCGGCCCGGCATTTTTCCGGTGACGAGCGCGAGCGACATCGCGCTGGTCAATCTCTTCGTGCGCCGGAGCGCCTTTCGCGGATTCGATGAATCGATCGGCTACATCGGCGAGGACACGTCACTGATCGCTTCGCTGATGCCGGCCGTCGTTTACCACTCCGGCGTTCGCGTGTTCCATCGGCGCCGCCCGTTCCCCGGTCCGTATCTTCGCCAGCGCTGGCGTTATCGCGTGAAGACGGGGGCGATGCTGCGTCGCGGCTCGGCGCCGTATGCGAAGAACCGGAAGATATGGGCCTTCCTTTTCGTCGGCACGATCGCCATCCTCGCCTCTCCGATCGCGATTCTTCCGTACTTCGTTTTTACGCTGATCCTCAGCTCTCGCGTCACGCGCCTGCCCAAGCGCGACTGGATCGTGTTGCCGTTCGCATTCGCTGCGCATCACGCCGTCTACTTCGCGGGAATCGTGTGGGGGGTAATTCGAGCGAGGCCGCGGTTGTCCGCGCTGTCATCAACGCTGTCATCCTGAGACTGCCGGAGCCGCCCGCTCGAATCGAAACGCTCGCGCAGAAGGTGCTCGGCGGCGGAGGACGTCGAAGGACCCCCTCCTTCTGTGCCGGTGGGTGGTGGCGTCGACGATGCGAAGAATGAGGGGGTCCTTCGACCGTCCTCCGCCGCGATGCCTGCCGGGGGTAAACGTTGCGTAGGGCGCGGCTGCGGCGGCTCAGGATGACAGCGATCCGTTGCTGCCCTTCATTCCCTATACGCCAAATGCAGGTTACGATTTGCATCATGCGCAATTTCTATCGAGCTCTGCCCGCCGCTCTTCTCTTGATCGCCGCCTGTGCTTCGAAACCGCCGGCGGCCGCACCGGCGCCTGCACCTGTCGTCCAACCCGTTGCGGAAGCACCGGCAGCAACGCGTCCCATGATGACCCCAGGCGCGGTTCCGATTCCGGCGCGCGGTCTGTCGTGCCGCACGGCGATCCCACTCGCGGTCACCACCGAAGCCGAGGGAATCGCGAAGGAAGATGCGTGGATCGCGGACAACTATCCCGGCGCCACCAAGTCTGCGCGCACGCAGACGGCGTGCAACGGCAAAACAGTAGACCAGCTCGATCTCGACACCGCGAACGGACGGAGAGTCACGCTCTTCTTCGAGAACGGCAGCTGGACCGCGAAGCCGAAGTGAAGGATTACGCGGCGCGGCTCGGCGGTTGAGCGCGTGAGAGCATGAAGTTCACCGACAAGCTGCAGTATCTGCGTTACCTCGTCGACAAGCGGGGCATGAAGCCCGTCTACATGATCCTCGGGCTGACGTACGACTGCAATTCGTT
>DATAMS010000323.1:0-1732 GCA_036260495.1 Thermoanaerobaculia bacterium | reverse complement strand
CCGATGCCCGACGATCTCGCCATTCAGTTGCCGCTCGTCAACGAAGTCCTCGAAGGCTTCGGGATCCCTGTGATCGGCGTTCAGGATTGGGAAGCAGACGATCTTCTCGGCACGCTTGCCTGCGTCGCACGCGACCGCGGCTACGACGTCGTTCTCGCCACCTCGGACAAAGATTTCTTTCAGCTCGTCGGCGGCGGCATCAAGCTCTTTCACACCGGCCGCGAAGTGCTTTATGACGCCGAGGGAGTCGCTGGCGCATTCGGATTGCCGCCCGACAAAGTGGTCGATGTCATGGCCATCTGGGGCGACGCCATCGACAACATCCCCGGCGTTCCCGGCATCGGCGAGAAAGGTGCGAAAGCGCTGATCACCGAGTACGGCTCGCTCGAAGGCGTCTACGAGAATCTCGACAAGCTCAAGCCCGCGCAACGCAAGAAGCTCGAGGAGGCCCGCGATAAGGCCTTCATGTCGCGTGAGCTGGCCCGCATCAAGTGCGACTTGCCGGTCGACGACATCGACTTCGAAAAGCTGAAACGCCAGGAGCCCGATCGCGCCAAGCTGCACGATGTTTTCTCGCGTCTGGAGTTCGCGTCGCTGATGCAGGAGTTTCTGCCGCAGGCTCCGCCGGTCGAGCGCGAGTATCGCATCGCTGCCAGTGCCGCCGACGTGCGCGATTTTGTGGCTGGCGCAACCGAAGTGGCGATCTGGTTCGAGTCGAAAACGGCAGATGGCCACGACGATCTGCTCGCGGTGTCGCTGTCGGTGAAACAGGCAGAATCGCTCATCGTTCCGATTGCGGCTTCCGCCGGAGGCACCGCCGAGCTTCGCGAGGCGCTGCAGGAACTGCTTCGCTCCGATCGCCTCTTCGTCGCGCACGACATCAAGCTCCAGCTGCGCCGTCTGGCCGCGAACAAATGGCCGCTTCCGGCGCGCATCTCCGACACGATGATCATGTCGTACGTCATCAATCCCGGCCTCCCCAGCCACGCCCTCGGCAACGTCGCCCGCGACCGGCTGAAGCAGGACGTCGAGTCGCGCAAGGATGTCGTCGACACCGCGCCGCTCTTCGCGCTCGATCACGAGCTCGGTTCCACAGCCCTCTCGCCATATCAGCAATACCTCGGCGAAAAGTCGGATGTGGCGATGGCGTTGAAAGAGATGCTCGCTCCGGAGTTGGGCCGCGAGCCCGCGCTCACCGACATCTACGACCGCATCGAGATGCCGCTCGTCCCTGTGTTGCAGCGGATGGAAGCGCGCGGAATCAAGATCGACACCGCTCTGCTGCGCGAATCGTCGAACAACATGGCCCAGCAGCTCGCGAAACTCGAAACGGAGATCTACGCGGAGGCGGGGACGGAGTTCAATATCAACTCGCCGCAGCAGCTCGGGCACATTCTGTTCGAGAAGCTGCAGTACCCGGTCTCGAAGAAAACGAAGGGAACGAAAGCGTTTTCGACCGCGGTGGATGTGCTGGAGGAACTGGCCAGCCACGGTTTCGCGGTGCCGCGGCTGATCCTCTCGCATCGCGAGCTGCATAAACTCAAGTCAACGTACATCGATGCGCTGCCGCAACTCGTCGCCGCGGACGGCCGCGTACACACGTCGTTCAATCAGGCGGTCGCCGCGACGGGGCGCTTGTCATCGTCCGATCCGAATCTTCAGAACATTCCGATCCGCACCGAGCTCGGTCGCGAGATACGAAAAGCGTTCATCGCCGAGGAAGGCAATGTGC
>DATAMS010000301.1:0-6930 GCA_036260495.1 Thermoanaerobaculia bacterium | reverse complement strand
CGGGCCATTTCGATGAAGGCACCGCGTACGCCACCTTCGACATGCACACGTTCGGCGACATGCAGCCGTACGCGTACAAGACGTCCGACTTCGGCAAAACCTGGACGCCGGTTGTCGCTTCCGACGCGCCGGTTCGCGGCTTCGCCCACGTCATCAAAGAAGATCTCGTCAACCCCAACCTCCTCTTCCTCGGCACCGAGCTCGGTCTCTGGGTCTCGCTCGATGGCGGCAAGCAGTGGGCGCAGTACAAAGGCGGTGACATGCCGAACGTGGCCGTCGATGATCTGGCCATTCACCCGCGCGACAACGATCTCGTCATCGCCACGCACGGCCGCGGCATCTGGATCGTCGACGACATCACGCCCCTTCGCGCGCTGACACCCGAGGTGCTGGCGAAGGATGTGGCGTTCATGCAGGGACATCCGGTCGTGCAGTCCATGTCCGCGCAGGGCGGCTGGGCCAACGGCGATGCCGCGTACGTCGGGCAGAATCCTGTCGGCGGCGCGATCATCACGTACTACCAGCGCACCCGCCACATCTTTGGCGACCTGTCGATCGATGTGTTCGACGCCAACGGCAAGAAGATGGGCAACATCCCGAGCAGCAAGCGCCGCGGTCTCAATCGCGTCACGTGGGCGATGCGTCTCCCCGCGCCGAAGGTTCCGACCGCCGCAACCGCCGCGTTCTCGGCATCGAGTGGACCGAGGGTTCTCCCCGGCACGTACACGGTGAAGATGACGAAAGACAAGAACGTCTACACGACGCCGCTAGTCCTCGTGCCTGATCCGCGCGCAACGCACACCGACGCCGATCGCCAGGCGCAGTGGGATCTCGCGAACAAACTCTACGCGCAGCTCGGGGAGATGACCTTCGCCGTCGATCGCATCAACAGCGTCCGCACCGCGCTGGATGACCGCGCCTCGAAGCTTCCCGCGACCGACGCGCTGGCCAAGAAACTGCGCGCCGCATCCGCGGATGTCGACACGCTCCGCCGCAAGATCGTGGCAACCAAAGAAGGCGGCATGATCACCGGCGAAGAACGCCTCCGCGAAAACCTGACAGACCTTTACGGCAACGTCGCGTTCTACGAAGGCCGCCCGTCGCAATCATCCGTCGAGCGCACCGACGCCCTCGCCCACGAGCTGAAAGACGTCGTCCAGGACTTCGACAACTGGGTCGGCAAAGAGCTGCCGTCCATCAACAGCGCACTGACGAAAAAGAAACTCGACCCCATCACCCCGCTAACCCGCGATAAGTGGGACGCCGCCAACGGCGGCGCCTCCGGCGCGCCGGCCGCAACCCAGCGCGAGAACTTCTTCGAACGCGACTAAGGAAATTCGAGCCCCTTCTCCCCATCGCTTTTTGATGGGGAGAAGGTGGCCGAAGGCCGGATGAGGGGCCTGAGTTCTCCGCGTCCTCCGCGTCTCCGCGTGACATTTCCCTTCGCGCCTTCGCGTCTTCGCGTGACAATCGCGAAATGCTCAACCGCCGCGACTTCGCCAAACTCTCCGTCACCGCCGCCGCTGCGATCACAACGACAAGAACCCTCCACGCCGCCACACCAACGGTCATCAAACCGAAGCGCTTAAGCCCAGGCGACACAGTAGGCCTCGTCCTCCCCGCCACCGCCGCCTTCGAAGCCGACGAGATCCAGTTCGCCAAAGAGCAGATGGAAGCCATCGGCTTCAAAGTCGTCATCGGCAAACACGCCTTCGACAAATGGGGCTACTTCGCCGGCCACGACCGCGACCGCGCCGACGACATCAATCAGATGTTCGCCGACGACAACGTGAATGGAGTGGTCTGCTACACCGGCGGCTGGGGCTCGCCACGAGTCCTCCCCTACCTCGACTACGACCTGATCCGGCGCAAGCCGAAAGTCCTGATCGGCTACAGCGACATCACCGCGCTCCTGAACGCCGTCCATAAGAAGACAGGTCTCATCACCTTCCACGGCCCCGTCGGCGCATCCACTTACGATCCCTTCACGCTCGACAACTTCCGCAAAGTCGTGATGACCGCCGAGCCAGCCGGCCTCCTCCCAACCCCATCGAAGAAACCGAACGAGCTTGTCGACCGCACGAACCGCATCCTCAAGATCGCCCCCGGCAAAGCCACAGGCCCCCTGATCGGCGGCAACCTGACCATGATCGCCACCCTGATGGGCACCCCCTACCAACCCGACACGTCGGGCGCAATCGTCTTCCTCGAAGACGTCCACGAAGAGCCCTACCGCATCGACCGCATGCTAACCACCCTCGCCCTCGGCGGCCTATTCGACAAATGCGTCGGCATCGTCTTCGGCCGCTGCAGCGACTGCGGGGTCAAAGGCCCCAGCCTCAGCCTGGAGGAGATCCTCCGCGATCGGTTTGGCGGCCTTGCTGTACCCGTAATCTCGGGACTGTCCTTCGGCCACATCGAACAAAAACTCGTCCTCCCAATCGGAGCACGCGCGACGCTTGACGCGGATGGGGGGACGGTACGGGTGGAGGAGGGGGCGGTCACGTAGGTCGATCGCCTCGTTGTGGTTGGATTTCGACTTGCCCACTCGCAACCAAAGGAAACGGTCCACAGGAATGAAGGGAACTTAACACTGGCGCACATGGCCAGGACCTTGAGCATCTTGATTTGGTCGATTTCCCCTCAGCACGACACCGTATTTTCGTCCGGACGTCTCGAAACTGGCGAAACCCAGCAACCGATTCGGCCACATTAGGAAGTATTTGGTGTCAGTGGGTAGGGAAATCCTGACTCAGGACACTCTACTTCAGTAGGTGCGCCCTCATGGGTCCGGCGCTCTCATTCGGCATCCGATTACGAAACGATAGCGGCTTCGGTTCTCGAAACCGAAATTTTCTATCGACCGTCTGGGGTGGGTTGCGCCCTGACGGCACGGTAGAACTTGGCAAATGAACATTTAGACAGCTACCAAGCCAGAGTCTATCTGAGCAAGAGAGTTGAAAAGATCAGTAGAGCGCATCTAAGGGAGAGATCCACACATGGGAACGCCAGTAGATCAACTTCAAGCAATCCGACGAATCCGCGACTATGCCGTGGCCCTTAGCCTCGCCCCCGAACCGCTCGACCGAGAGGAAGCCGAGCGGCTAATTGCCACACGCCAAGCTACGGAGCGGTCAGCGAATAGTGCAGCGCAAACCGAACAGAAACGTTTGCTCACAGCGCGCGTGGCGGACCTGTCGCGTGAGATTTCGGTGCTCGAAGCAACCACCGGTGGCCCTGAACCAGATGGCCGCATCGAAGAGTTGCGACAGCAACGCGTCCGAGTGGCGGCGGAGATGAACTCACTTCACGCGACGGTGCGCCGCCGTCGCGAAGAGTACGAGGCACAACTCGTCGAGGAAGAGCTGCGGCAGCTTGACATCCAAGAGAAGGAAGCGGTCCAGCGAGTCACAAGCCCGCGCCTTGCGCTTCAGCAGTCACGCATCGACAACTGGCACAGCTCAGGTGCTACACGAGAAAAGCAGCGGCAACGACTGACGGACGTTCAAAAACGGCTACAGAACCAGGCAGAACAGGCAGAAGGGCGGCTTTCTGAAATCCGCGAGCCGCTAGTCAGCCGAACCGTTGCCGGGTTTCTGCTCTGGGCTGGCTACAGTGCGATTGCCGCAACCGGAGCCGCTGTCGCATTTCTGCTTCGTGAAAAGGCCGACACAAATATCCTCACTGACTTGTCAACTTCGATGGGGGGCATGGCGGCTGACCTTAGCCGTTCGGTCCCTCCGTTTCTCGCGTTGCCCGTTGGCATCGTCATGCTGGTGTCCGTGCTTGCATCCATCGCTGCCGCAGTGTGGTTGTGCGACAAACTGATTCAGACCTTTGATAAAAACTGGCGAAAGCGTCAACCGAATGAACACGGATTCTCTCGAACCGCGCTCGGACTGCCGTCACCGGTCGTCGGACGTCGGGCCTACGTGCAAGTACTTGCTTTGCTCCCATTCGCTTACATAGCGGGCTTGGGGTTATTCGCAATGACGTATCGCGCGGCGAACACTCCGACGCCGCGCGTTATGCTAGCGCTCACGCCTGCAATTCTCCACACGGCAATCGGCAGCGTCGTAACGTTACTGGCGGCATCCGTCTTTGTTCTTTACCTCATCAAGGTAATCGAGTCCCGAGCCATCAGCGTCGACCGATCTAGGCGTTCGTGGGAAATCGCGTCGCTGCCCCTACTCATAGTCTTGGTATTCGCGGTAGGAATGGCGCGCTCGCAACCAGACCGCTTCGTATGGGGATGCCTGGCGGCATTCATGGTTTTGAGCACCATCGGTCTCGCGTATGGCGTGGTGTATCGAGGCATGTTCCGTGACGTGGATGAGGTCACACGACTCTTGAGGACGTGCGAAGCCGACATCGAGGAACTTGACACTGAACCAGAGCTCGACGATCCAACGAAAGCCGAGCGTAACGCCGTGTCAGGAATCGAACGAGCGTTTCGTCAACGTCGGCAAGGAATCCTCGATGACGCCCGTCGGCGCAGAATGAAACTTCGTGACGCACGGCCTGATTTCATTGCGACTCAGCCCGAAACATCGTGGTCGATACGCCGATGGTTTCGAAGAAACCCCACTGCCGGCACTCCTGACGATTGGAGACTCATCGATGCCGAAGCGGCACCGGAAGAGAATGAAGGCCGATCAAAGCTCCGAACACAACTCGCCGACATTGATGAGGAAATCACGAGAATTCTGCAGGCATCAGCCGCACTCGACTCTCGAACCCGGCTCATCGCCGCGCGCACGGAACATCTCAGGGCCATTACTGACTTGGAATCTGAGGATGCTCGCGCATCTGCGGAAACAGCGCGGCTCTTTGAGAGGCAAGCCATCGAGATCGAAGAGTTCCGGCGTGCATTCGAAATTGGATCCACCGCGAGGCCCGCGTTCATCGTAATGCGCGATCGGACCACGTCAGTTGCCAAGAGCGCGTCACAATTCTGGCGTACGCCGGAGGTGCACCCATGAGCGACGACAACATCTCGGACAGTGGCAACCGCCCGTTCGCATCCTGGCCTGGGTTGAAGCAAGAAAGAACGCCGGCGCCCGCATCCCATATCGAGACCTCAGCACCTGCCCTGCCGCCGACCTCTGTTCCCCTCACTCTGCCAGAGTTGAGATTTGTTCTCGAATCGAAACTTGTGGCAGAACAGCCTCCAGAGACCTCCGACGGCAGTTCTCCAGACGGGCTTCCACCGAGCCGCTACGAGCACGGCCTCTGGCGCGCCGGCTGGACCGACGGGCGCATCGGCGAGACACCCGACCCCCAACTCCATCTCGTTGCATCCCAGGGGAAACTCACGCGGGCTTTGCGAACTGCCGAGGCCAAGAAACAGCTAGCCGCAGCGGAGTCCGACGCACAACATAAACGATTCATCGCAGAACAGCGGCAAAAAGAGTGGGACGACATTTCAACCGAGCACAATCACGTCGTTGATGATCAACGACGCAATGCGGTTGGTTACTCAAAACTTCTGGCGTGGATTTATCTACTTTTCGGCATCGGCATATTCATCGCGGACATGCCTCTTTCGCTAAAGGTCGCACCGGCCCTCGGCGTTAGCACGCGCCAGTCCCCCTCGAATGGTGGCCCTCCAGTGTCCGCCGACAACCTCTCACAACTGCTATATAACCTTGACACACTATGGGAACCGGCAGCCGTCGCGGTGGGGATAGCCGCGCTTACAATCGCTTTCAAGATTCTGATCGACAAGCTGCAGAAGCCGCGTCGCTATGAAACGATGCTATCGAAGGCTCTGTTGTTTCTGCTTCTCGCAGCCATATTCTCCGCGATGATCTACGCTTTCGTATTGATTGGCCAGGCTCGCGCTGCGCATGCCGGTGCTGGCGCAAACGTCAATCGCGCCTGGCTATTTACCATCCTTGCCATAATGTTCCCGTTGGTCTGCGGTTACTGCTTTTCCATGGCCCGAGCAGCGTTCCAGAATGTCGCGCACTATGACCTCGTTACGAAGCAACGCGCTGAAGCGTGGGTTAGTCACACCGAGGCGCACTTAGCCATGAAACAGGCGGATGCCGCCGCAACGGGCGCAAGCGAAGAACTAAAGTCAATCGAGGGTGATCACGTGGAAGAGGAGTTCCTCAAAAATCTTTATCTCCACGGTTACCAGCGAGGCCGCTGCGTCCCAGAGACGATCGATCAGCAAGCCTCGCTCTACGATCGATGCGAAGCGCTTGTTCATCATTGGCTTGCCAATCTTCAGCAGTCAGATCATGAAGCAGCGGAGCGCCGTCTATGATGCGCCGCGCCATTGGATTAGTCGCCATTTTGCTGATGGTTGGATGCCGGAATCGAGCCACGGGACCGGTATATCGGCCCCCGTTGGTTATTGTCTTTGCAGATGTAACGGACAGCCTGAAAGGTGAAGAACTTCAAGCGGTACACGACAGCGTTACCGATATTCTTGATCGCGCTCCTGAGAATACAACCGTGATCATCTATCCCATCGAGGCAAATATGGCCTACGTCAGGAATCTCTTTGATGAGACGGTGCCAGTAGCTCACGATGTCGGAGTGACCGCGATCAAGGCTGACGGCGGTAAAAGAAAAGCCTGGGCTACGAAAGTCATCGGCGAACTCGCCGCAGTTGCGCGAAACGCGCCTCCTCATACTCCAGTAAGCTGCCTGGCCGGTGCCTTGCGGCGCACCGCAAGAGATCTCGAGAGTTTGCAAGACATGCAAGGTCGACCCATTGATGTTGTCTTGATCACGGACATGGTCGAAGAGTGCGACAACTCGATCGGCGACAAGAAAGTCATGCTCAATCATCCGCATATCGCACCTGATATTACTGCTGCGAGGACCTTCACCAGGACATTTGCGGATTTGCGGAATGCTAACGTTTATTTCATCTACCCTCCGGGTTCGAATTCGGGTTTCGACATAACTCGACCT
>DATAMS010000298.1:0-9760 GCA_036260495.1 Thermoanaerobaculia bacterium | reverse complement strand
ACGCAGATCCTGACCGGCACACCGCTCGACGCCGTCGTGGCCGCGCAGATTCCTCCGGATCAGACGATCGCAACCTCCATCAACTTCCCCGCGATCCTGGCCGCCGGCATCGCCACCTCGGCTTTCGGACATAACTGGGATCTCGAAGCAGACATCACGCACACCACGTGGAGCCGCTTCAAGACGCTGGACGTCACCTTCGGCACGACCACGGCGCTCAACTTCAGCCGTCCGCAGGACTGGAAGGACACCTACTCCTACCGTTTCGGCGCGAACAAGAAAGTCACCGACGTATGGGACGTCCGCTTCGGTGGCGTGTACGACAAGAACCCGCAGCCGGACGCGGGCGTCGGACCGCTTCTTCCGGACTCCGACCGTCTCGGCGCATCGTTCGGCATCGGCTGGCACAGCGGTCCGTTCATCCTCGACC
The DNA here is from genome assembly GCA_036260495.1 of Thermoanaerobaculia bacterium. GTDB lineage: Bacteria > Acidobacteriota > Thermoanaerobaculia > Gp7-AA8 > Gp7-AA8 > JADGNZ01. The sequence continues at coordinate 9,330 of DATAMS010000298.1, read as the reverse complement.
TCACCGAAATGGCGCTGCACTTCAAGAACCGCAGCACCGACGGCATCGTGCAGAACGACAACTTCCACGGCAGCTACAAAACCAACGCGAACCTGATCGGCGTCAACGCCGGTTATCGCTTCTAAGCGGCCAACCCCAAAGGAGAAACACATATGAATCGCATCAGAAGCTTCGTCCGCATCGCCGCGGTGATGTCTGCTGTCGCGGCCCTCGCCGTTCCAAGCTTTGCCGCGCGCGGCAAAGCCGACTTCACGCGCTTCGTTGTCGTCGGCGACAGTTATGGCGCCGGTTACGAAGCCGGTTCCCTCAACGAGCGGCATCAAGTCTTCGGCTGGCCGGCCATCGTCGCCCAGCAGGCAGGTCTCACGCTTTGCACGCCAACGTCGACCGCGGCGGACAACTGTTTCGCGCTGCCGCTCATCGCCTATCCGGGACTGCCGGGCGGCGAGACGGTCTACAACGGCGCCGGCCTCGTGACCGTCCCAGGCTCCGGCGCACCGCGCATGGCAGGTTTCGCCCGTCCGTACAACGACCTCGCCGTGCCGGGCTACACAGTCGGCGCGACGATGCTCTTCACGGGCTCGGAGCCCCAGTCCGGCCTCGGCCAGGCCATCCTTCGCGGACTCGGCACCGAGGTCGATCAGGCCATCGCGCTGCATCCGACGTTCATCGCAATCTGGATCGGTGGCAATGACTTCCTCGGCGCGGTCAGCGCGGCATCCCTCACAAATCCCGCAGCGCCGCTCACGCCTCTTGCGACGTTTACGACCCAATACGGCACGATGCTGGACAAGCTGATCGCAGGTGCACCGAGCGCCGGCATGGTCGTCGGCACGCTTCCGAACAACTTCCTGGCCGTCCCTCTCACCTCGACGCTGCCGGCCGTGGCGATCACGCCGAGCCTCACGCCGGTCATCGTTAACGGCGCGCCGATCCCGCTGTTCACGATTCTTCCGGACGGTACTCCTGGCCCGCTGCCAACCGGATCCGTCGTTCCCCTCAGCGCCCTGCCGCTACTCCAGCAGGGCTACGGTCTTCCGCCGCAGCTCAAGACCGTGGCGCCGTTCAGCGCTCTGCCGCATACCGGTGAGCCGCTTCCAGACGCTGGCTACATCTCGCCGTCCGAGCTGGCCACGTTCGTCCAGCGCATCAACGATTACAACGCGGCAATCGTCGCCGCAGCCGGCGCGCGCGACATCCCGGTCGCCGACATCACGGGCCTCTTCAGCAGCTTCCAGAACGGCCTGAACTTTGGTGGCGTCGCGCTCGGCAAGACGTTCATCTCGGGCGGCATCTACAGCAACGACGGTACGCACCTGAGCGACATCGGCTACACGCTCTTCGCGAACCAGTACATCAAGACGATCAACGCCGCGTACGGAACGCACATCCCGGTCGCATCGATCACCAAGTTCTTCCAGAACAACGGACAGAACTTCGGATTCGGCGCATCATCGAACGTCGTGGTCTCGCCGGAAGCGGCCAAGAACATGTCGATCCTTTCGATCGCAGCGCCGGAGCCAGTTTCTGCGCCTACGCCTGCGCCGCGCCGCCGCGCTGGTCACTAATCCGAACATCAGCTTCAATACGAAGGGCGGCCGAACGGCCGCCCTTTTTGTTTGAGGCAGAGACTAGCGACAAAAGATTAGAGATCAGCGGCTTGCGATGCGTTCTTCTTGCTTGCCGTGATCTCTGATCTCTTGTCTCTAATTCTCTGTTTTTGAATCGTCTACGTTCCCGCTGGCCGTCCGCGCGGCGAAGGCCGGGAGATATCGATCATGGCCATCCGCTCTTTTTCGTCGTACCAGCAATGAAAGCGTTTGATGCCGGGAACGTCGATGTCGTAGAAGCGGAAGAAGCTCGGGACGTGCAGCGAAGTCGACTTGTCGGACTGACGAATCTTCGCCGCGCCTTCTTCTTTTTTGTCGAGCGCGCGGATGCCGATGACCTTGCGCTTCTTGTCGTAGTAGAGGTTTGCGTTGCTCTTGCCGCGCAGGCGGAGCATCGATGCAACGGGCGTCGGCAGGCGGATCAATCGCGACTGAACGATCGTGGCCGAGGCTGGAAAGCGCTCGAATTCAGGCTGCGGATCCCACTTTTCAAATGCCATTCTCCGACTCCTCACCCATCACGTACCCTGCTGGCTTGGTGATAAGATCATAAAATCGAAGCCGATTTTGTCAACAATTAATCGCACTTCTTTCGCCCGCTCCAAAACCGCCCGGATGCATTAAATTATTCTGAGTGATTAAGAGCCGGTTCCGAGGAGACATTACCGCGCACGGAATGGACGCGATCGCCTGCCGCTAAGTACGGCAATCAATCGACTTGCCCTTGTCACCGACACTCGCGGCCCTGCCTCCACGGACCCTGTTTTCGTCCTTTTGGACGACCTTTCCGAAATGGCAAGGGAAATGCTTACGGCCGGGCAGCGATGTCGGTTCCCGTCCGGCCCGAGAGAAACCAGAAACACAGAGGCTCAGAGATCACGGAGTTTGAAGCAGTTACTCCGTGCCCTCTGCGCCTGTGTGGTCGTCGGTTTATCCCGTCTTGAAATACGCGCGATCGAGCGCCCGATAGTTCACCGCTTCGGCCACGTGTGCGCTCTGAATTTTTTCGCATCCGAGAAGGTCGGCGATCGTGCGGGCGACTTTGAGCACGCGGTCGTGGGCGCGGACGGAGAGGCCGAGGTGCGTGAGAGCCTGGTCGAGAATTTTTCGCGACGGAGGATCGAGCTCGCAATGTTTCCGCATCGCGCGCGACGTCATCTCGGCGTTCGATTTCCATGACACGCGCGCAAAGCGCTCTCGCTGAATCTCGCGCGCGGCTTCGACGCGCTCGCGGATCAGCGATGAAGCCTCGCCCGGCGTGAATGTGGAGATCTCGTCGACCGCGAGCGCGGGCACTTCGACCTGAAGATCGATCCGGTCGAGCAGCGGACCGGAGATCTTGCCGAGGTAGCGCGCGATCTGGCCGGGCGAACAGATGCACTGGCGCCGCGAATCGTTGAAATAGCCGCACGCGCAAGGATTCAGCGCGGCAGCCAGCGTGAAGCGCGACGGGAACGTCAGCGTCCGTTGCACGCGTGCGATCGTGACGTGTCCATCCTCCATCGGTTGGCGCAGTACTTCGAGCGTCGTGCGCTGAAACTCGGCTAACTCGTCGAGAAAGAGCACGCCGTGATTGGCGAGGCTCACTTCGCCAGGCCGCGGCAACGACGCGCCGCCGACGAGTCCTGCAACGGAAATGGTGTGATGCGGCGCGCGAAACGGACGAACGGTGATCAAGCCCGCGCCCGCCGGCAGCGTTCCGGCCACCGAGTGAATCTTCGTCGTCGTGATCGATTCATCGAGCGACAAGCGCGGAAGGATCGAAGGCAGCCGCCGCGCCAGCATCGTCTTCCCCGAGCCCGGCGGTCCGATCATGAGGATGTTGTGGCCACCGGCCGCGGCGATCTCTAGGGCTCGTTTCGCTTGCAGTTGTCCGCGAACGTCCGAAAAGTCGGGAACCTCGCGCACCGGCTCGACGACTGGCAACGAGACCGCACGCGGCAGCGCTGGGTCGCCGCTGAGGTGCCGGAGCAACTCAGGTAAGTGGTTCACTCCGACGACGCGGACCGACTCGACGGCGGCGGCCTCGCTGGCATTGCCGGCCGGAACGATCAGCTCGCGCAGTTCGGCGTCATGCGCGAACGACGCGGAGATCGCGAGCGTTCCGCGCACCGGAACGATCGCGCCATCGAGTGAGAGCTCGCCAACGAACAAACGTCCGGCCACAACATCAGGCGGCAAAAACTCGGCGACGACGAGAATGCCGATCGCAATCGGAAGATCGAAGGCGGACCCTTCTTTCTTCACGTCGGCAGGCGACAGGTTTACGGTGAAATGGCGCTGCGGCAGCCAGTAGCCGCAATGGCGCAGAGCGGAACGGACGCGCGAATACGCCTCGCGCACAGCGGCATCCGGAAGTCCGACCAGCGTGAATCCCGGTGTCTCGGCTTTGCGAGCATCGACTTCGACAACAATTCGTACTGCATCAATCCCGAGGGTCGCGGCACTCCATACCTTGGCGAGCATGGCGGGTTGCGACCACGCGGAAGTCCCGCACCGAGGCTACCTCGGCACGCGAACTATGGCAAGTGGTACGGCAAGCGGTGTGATACAACGCCCGCCGGAGGCAGCATGCACATCGTCATTCCCCATCACACCGACAGAGCCAGCGCACGGCGCAAGATCGAGGCGCGCCTCGAAGAGCTGCTCGGACAGCACGGTCATTACCTGACCGACATTACCCAGCATTGGGAAGGCGACCGTCTCGTCTTTTCCGGTTCCGCCAAAGGCTTCAAAGTGAATGGATCGGTCGAGGTCACCGACTCCGAGGTGATCGTCGACGGCAAGCTCCCGCTGATCGCCAGGCCGTTCGAGTCGCGCATCAAGAGCACGATCGAGCACGAGGCCGCGGAGATGTTTCCTGCGACGTAGGACGAGGGAGTCGGGAGTCGGGAGTCGGAGCGATCGAGATATGAGGCGCGACGGCCCTGCGTTTCAGCGGCCGGTCGCTCACTCGCGAGCGTAGCTGAACCTTTAAGCCACGGAACCTGCTACCGCGCGGGGCCGCGTTCGAGTGCAGTGGCGAGTTCGGCGACGCGGATCGCACCAGGGTCTAGCGCGCAATTTCAAGACGAGCGATAGAACCGTTGACGTCGGCGATTCTGACCTGCAGTCCTGGTCGAACGGGTCCACCCCGAGAACTCATTCGGTTGAACCCAGCGGTGACCGTAAAATCCGAGTATTCGTAGGTGTGCGACCCAACGCGGAATCTTTCCACCTTCGGCAGTGAAATGAAGTCAGTGACTTGACCCTCAACAACTTCGTAGCTCTTCGTCGACAGCGCCCGACTCAATTGGCGGTAGTCTCGATATGTAGTGATGAAGGTCGGCCCGACCCACAGCACCGCGAACCCAAGATAGATAACCCCGCCCGTCCGCACTTTCTGCGAACCACGACGGGTGACGAGCGACCAGAGGAGGCCAATCGCAACGAATATCAAGCCAAAAGCAGGAAACCACCAGTTTCGATAGCCGCTGGCGGTGACATCGAACGCGGTGTAGTAGTGCGCCTGCATTACTGATCAACTCAACGCCCAACTCGCGTTCCAGCAGTGCGATCGCCGCTCGGCGGTCCATAGATCGGGAGTCGAGAAGCGATTTGCTCCGACACCCGACTCCCGAACCGCGGCACCCGCGTTCAATCCACGTGAAAGATTTTCTTCAGCGCGTCGACGTTTGGATCGATGAAGAGGCGGCCATCGACTTCGACCGCGGGATCGGTGCCGAGGTGAAACGTCTTTGCCTTTAGCTCCTCGGGGCGCGCCAACTCGTGCGCGACCTGGTGCTGCGTCAGGAAGCCTTCGATCAGGCTCGTCTTCTGTTTTCTACTTCCGGGGAAAAACCTTACAGTCATCCTCCCCCTCCCTTGCCACCCAGGTTCTCTTGACTTCATTTTGGACGGATGAGCAAACGGTATTCCTCTTTTGCCGTTCCGTCAAATAACGAATCCGGGGTAGTGAATCATCGTGACCCACTACCCGAGGGGAAGGACTTGTGCGCGGCGCGTCATTTCTTCGCGAACTTCGCGGGGAACTGGGCAATGATCCCGTCGCTCAGGACGTCGGCCATACCGAGGATGTGGTGGACGACGTGATCGTAGTCTTTGATGCTGGCGCCGTAATCGCCTTTCAACTGATGCGTCGCTTCCTCGAGAGTCTGATCGAGGTGCGTGAACATCGCTGACTGAAGCGTCGCTTCCGGCCAGTGCTTCGGATTCGCGCCGTGCAGGAACCTGGCGATGTCGGTGGCGTTGTCGCGCCAGCGTTTGTTCTCGCTCGTGACCTTCGCGTTATCGCCCGCCTTTGCAGCCGTCACGATGCTCGCGGCGATGAGGATGTGATCCCGCAGCAGTGCCGTCAGCTTGTTGCCGGCCTCGCGGCCATAGAACTCAGCGACCGCATCGCCGATGTCGGTCTGATTCTGCAACAGGCGCGCTGTCGTCGCGTGTTTGTCCGGCAATCCCGCGGCTGCGCTGACGATGAAGAGCCGCGTCCAGGTCACATGGTCTTCCCACAGTTTTCGCATTCCGTCGTGAAATGCTGCTTTGGAGTCCGCATAGAGAATGCCGGGAGCGAGGCAAAGAACAGCCGTAAGCAAAGCAATGATGCGCAGACTTTTGAACATGATGTCCTCCTTGTTGAGTGAATGGATTGCGAGGCTGACAACGACGATGCCTTGATCGTCAAGCCATCTGGCTCACTCGCGAGCTCGGGAGTTGCACCTGCGAACAGTCCGCTTGTCAGTCCCCATGCTTGGGAGTGCAAACAACGTGCGCGTTTCGCAAAGGGGCACTTGCCAATCGTTCTTGCATCGAAAAGCGCGTTTTGGGATAGCGATTTCGGCTTCAAGATGGGCGGGTATACTCAACGTGTTTCCATCGTTGCGTTAGGAGGCCCTCATGAACCTCTCCCGCCGCGCATTCGCACGCGCCGCCGGCGCCGGCGCTGCTGCCGCCGTCTTCTCCCCTCTCGTCGCCGTGAAACCGCTCTTTGCCGTGCCGCCGCCAGCGGCCACCGGCGAGATCCGGCTCAGCTCGAACGAGAATCCGTACGGCCCCTCGCCTGCCGCGCTGGATGCGATGCGCGAAGCGTTCGCGAAGGCGTGGCGCTATCCCGATGAGGCGCAGGATGCCTTGGTCGACGCGATCGCAAAGTCGCATTCCGTCGCGCACGATCAAGTGCTCCTCGGCGACGGATCAAGCGAGATCCTCAAAGTCGCGGCGGCCGCATTCACCGGACCGTCGCGAAAACTGGTGATGGCTGCACCGACATTCGAAGCGATCGGCGCGGCGGCGAAGATCAGCGGCGCGGAAGTGGTCAACGTCCCGCTCGATGCATCATTCGGACACGACGTCGCAGCGATGGGCGGAGTCGCAGGCGCAGGCTTGATCTACATCTGCAATCCGAACAATCCAACCGGCAGCATCACGCCACGGGCAGCATTGCGTGGATTGCTGACAAGCGTTCCGGCGACAACCGCGGTTCTCGTCGATGAGGCGTACTTTCACTACGCGAGCAGCGCTGATTATGAGAGCGTGATCCCGCTTATCGCGTCACGCCCGAACCTGATCGTAGCCCGCACGTTCTCCAAAATCTACGGCATGGCCGGATTGCGCTGCGGTTACGCGATCAGCTCGCGCGAAACGATCAAACAGCTCGCCGCACAACAAGCGTGGGACTCGATGAACATCATGGCCATAGCCGCCGCCCAGGCCTCCCTCGCCGACGCACAACACGTCATCGAAGGCCGCAAACGAAACGCCACAACGAAGGCGGATGTCGTCGCATCCCTCAAGACGCTCGGCTACGAGATCATCCCCTCCGAGGCGAACTTCATCATGATCAACGTCCGCCATGATGTTCGCCCGCTACTGGCCGGCATGCGCACCCACGGCGTCCACGTCGGCCGCCTGTTCCCGGCACTGCCGCAACACATGCGCGTAACGATCGGGAAACCGGACCAGATGCAGGCGTTCGTGAAGGCGTTCGGGGATGTAGTTCGAGCCTGAGCGCGAACACCGCAAGGGGGATTGAAAGGCGCTGTTTCGCTGTCGCGATCGACGCCCGACGCCACAAAACGCCTAGGACGCTGTCTCTCCTTCGGGCTTAGCGCAATCGCAGCGCACAAGGAGAACGACGATGGCAATCCCGGGTCGCGTGGCGGAGCGATTGGCAGCTGGCTTAAAGCGGTTCGGCCCGATTCTGTCATCGGCCAAGTCGCGCGACGTGAATGAGTCAGACACGTCAATGATCGTCACGGATCTCCTCGCTGACATCTTCGGCTACGACAAATACAGCGAGGTAACGCGTGAGCTTTGTATCCGCGGCACGTTCTGCGATCTCGCCACGAGGATCGAAGGCAAGTTTCAGATGCTCATCGAGGTAAAAGCGATCGGCCTGGAACTGAAAGATGGTCATGTGAAACAGGCAGTCGACTACGCGGCCAATCAGGGGATTGAATGGGCGGTTCTCACGAACGGCAACCTCTGGAAGGTCTTTCGAGTCATCTTCGCGAAACCAATCGACGCCGAGCTGGTGCTGGATATCGATCTGCTCTCCCTTAATCCGAAGAGTGGAGCTGACCTCGAGAACTTATATCTGTTGACGCGCGAGAGCATGCTCAAGTCAGGCCTCTACGCTTATAGCGATCACTTGCAGGCAACGAACAAGTTCTACCTCGCAGCGGTCGTGCTGAGCGATCCCGTCCTCGAGAGTGTCCGGCGCGAGCTGCGCCGTCTCTCTGACGTCAAGCTCGAAGTTGGTGAGTTACGCGAAGCCCTCCAACAAGAGGTGATCAAGCGCGAGGTGCTGGAAGGCGAAAAGGCGGACGGCGCGCGGAAGAAGATGGCCAAAGCCGCGGGCAAGATGTTGCGAGTGCGCAAAGAAAGGGACGGCGCCGAGCCCGACGTCATCGCATCGACCCTCTCGGATACCACGCATGGCAAGACCGCTTGATCAGGCCGCCGGTGGCTGATGGACAATCATCGTGCTGCGATTCGCAACGAGATCCTGATCGTTCTTCTCGCGTTGGCGAGTTGCTCGCTCCTCGTCTTTGAGCTCGTCTCCGATGCCTCGCAAGAACAAATGGCATGGGTGCAGCGGATCGACCTCACTATCGCGTTGATATTCCTCGGCGAGTTCGTTATCCGGCTTGCGAAGGCCGGCAATCGGCGGCAGTTCCTTCGTCATTTCTGGTGGGAGTTGCTTGCGGCCATCCCGATCACGGGTCACGCGGCAAGGGCATTGCGTGGGCTGCCGCTGCTTCGCACGATCCGTGTCATTCGGCTGCTCCGGCTCGTACGCCTGACCGCCAGAGTACGCGTGCTGATCAAAGACTCACATGCATTCATTCACGGCGCATGGCTCATCGAAATCTCAACGACGGTCGTCGCGCTCGTCTCCGCGGCCGCGCTTTCGTTCCACTATTTCGAGCACGGTACGAACCCGCACGTACACTCCGTAGCGGACAGCTTCTGGTGGGCAATGGTCACGGTCACAACCGTCGGATATGGCGATATCTACCCAATCACTACCGGCGGCCGCCTGATCGCAGTTGGACTCATGCTCGTCGGAATCGGAGCGCTCGGCCTTTACAGCGCAGCGATTGCAGGTTTCGTCGTGAGACGGCACATGGAGGACGAAGATCGGAATTAAGTTGTGGAGAGCCCGGCGGATGCATTGATGTCGTACTCAAACAACGGCCCCTCATCCGGCCTTTGGCCA
>DATAMS010000281.1:0-1872 GCA_036260495.1 Thermoanaerobaculia bacterium | reverse complement strand
GCACGATGGAGTCGGACTAGAGCGCCCGGCCTACGTAGGGATGACAATCACCGATCTTGGTGTTAGACCGCACGCCGCGCAATGCCAGACCCCAAATTCATCCGTAATTTCTCGATCATCGCTCACATCGACCACGGCAAGACGACGCTCTCGGATCGTCTGCTGCAGAAGACGGGCGCTGTCGAAGGCCGTGAAATGCACGAGCAGATGCTCGATGACATGGACCTCGAGCGCGAGCGTGGCATCACCATCAAAGCGCGTGCGGTCAATCTCAACTACCGCGCCAAAGATGGGCAGGACTATGTCTTCAACCTGATCGACACGCCGGGACACGTCGACTTTTCGTACGAGGTCTCGCGCAGCCTCGCCGCGTGCGAAGGTGCGGTGCTCGTCGTCGATGCCACGCAAGGCGTCGAGGCACAGACGCTGGCGAACAGCTATCTCGCCATCGCCAACAATCTCGACATCCTCTCGGTCATCAACAAAGTCGATCTCCCCTCGGCCGAGCCGGAGCGCGTGCGCGAGCAGATCGAGAACGTCATCGGACTCGATGCGCACGACGCCGTCCTGGCCTCCGCGAAGTCAGGAATTGGCGTCGACGAGATTCTCGAAAAGATCGTCACGAACATCAGCGCGCCGAAAGGTGATGCAGATGGCCCGCTGCGCGCACTGCTCTTCGATTCCTGGTACGACTCGTATCGCGGCGTCATGTGCCTGGTGCGCATCGTCGATGGCGAGATCCGCAAAGGGATGCGTATCAAGTTCCTTTCGACCGATCGCATCTACGAAGTGACGGAGATGGGTGTCTTCACCCCCAAGATCAAGCTCGTCGACAGCCTTGGCGTCGGCGAAGTCGGTTTCTTTTCCGGCAACATCAAAGACATCGTGCAGGCCAAGATCGGCGACACGATCACGAGCGAGAAAGCGTCGCCGCCGATGCTTCCCGGCTTCGAGGAAGTGAAGCCGATGGTCTTTGCCGGCATCTTCCCGATCAACACCGACGACTACGAAGATCTGCGCGACGCCGTCGGCAAGCTCAAACTCAACGACGCGTCGTTCAGCTACGAGCCCGAAAGCTCGCTCGCGCTCGGATTTGGTTTTCGCTGCGGCTTTCTCGGCCTGCTGCACATGGAGATCATTCAGGAGCGGCTGGAGCGCGAGTTCAATCTCGAGCTGCTCACGTCCGCGCCTGGCGTGCGGTATCGCATCCAGAAAACCGACGGCGACGAACTGTGGATCGAGAACCCGCAGAAGATGCCCGACCCTGCATACATCAGCTCGATTGAAGAGCCGTGGATCGAAGCGACCATCCTCACCACCGATGAATTCGTTGGCCCGATTCTCGCTCTTGCGACGGATCGGCGCGGCGTACAAAAGAAGCTCGAGTACGTAAGCGCCAACAGAGTCATGATCGTGTATGAGATGCCGTTGAATGAGGTGATCCTCGATTTCTTCGACAAGCTGAAATCGATCTCACGCGGATACGCCTCGCTCGATTACCAGTTCGTCGGCTACCGCGAAAGCGATCTGGTGAAGATGGACATTCTGATCAACGGGGATCCGCTCGATGCTCTCTCTCTCATCGTTCACAAAGAGAAGGCGTACGCGCGCGGCAAGCTCCTCGTCGAGAAGATGAAAGAGTTCATCCCACGCCAGATGTTCGCCGTCGCGTTGCAGGCAGCCATCGGTAATCGGATCATCGCCCGCGAAACCGTGAAAGCGATGCGCAAAGACGTCCTCGCCAAGTGTTATGGCGGCGACATCTCGCGCAAGCGCAAACTGCTCGAGCGCCAGAAGGAAGGCAAAAAGCGCATGAAGCAGGTGGGCAATGTGGAGATCCCCCAGGAAGCATTCCTGGCCATCTTGAAGGTG
>DATAMS010000273.1:0-5045 GCA_036260495.1 Thermoanaerobaculia bacterium | reverse complement strand
TCTGATCAAGAATCACCTCGTGCGCAGGTCGATCCTTGTCGGGTTTCAGAATCTGAAGATGAAGAGCGAGTATTGGGGCAAGGAGTTTCGCGTACACCTCTCGCTTCTTGTCATGAAGGCGCTGTTTGCTTTCCTTCCAAGACTCATAGAGCTTGCTGACCAGAAAGCCGGCGCCGCCCGCTACCAAGGCAGCTATGGTTGCCGGAAGGCGAGAAAGCAACCAGAGCGCCCCACCGATGCCGCCAAGAAGTACGACGAACGTCGCGAGGATTATCCTGTTCTTGTTGGCTGTAACTGCCACGACAATTGCATCTTAGCTCGCATCTCGCCTAGGTTGTGCCTCACACCGCGCTGATCGCCGTTCCCGCCGATTCGCCGAGGAACGTGCGCAGCTCGTTGAGACGGGAGGCTACGTCGCTCTCGCCGATTTCCATTAGCAGCGATGTGTATTGCGGCACGAACATCAGCATAGAAACGAAGTCGGGCGATTCGGTCTCGCGTGTTCCCATGGCGCGCGTGAGGAGCTTGAGGTTGCGCGGAAGGTATTTCTCGTGCTCGCCGGCGATCTTGCCGAGGTCTTCGGAGGGGCGCAGGACGAAGAGATCGACCGGTTTGAAGCCGTTGCGTTGCGAGGAATCGAGCTTCTCGATCATCTCGTTCATCCGCTCCATGCGGTTGACATCCTCATCGATGACGTCGAGAAAGATGGCGTTGATGAGCTGACCCATGATCTGCGCAGCAGGCGGGTAGCCGTGCAGCACAGGCGTGTTGGCTTCGTCCTGCGTCCGCTGATAGCCGGTGGACATCGCCAGGATGCGCGTGGCGCCGAGGTGGACGGCGCTGGAAAGTGGCGCCGCGAGACGGATGCCGCCGTCGCCGTACCATCGCGAATCGATCTTCACGGCCGGAAAAACGAACGGCAGCGCGGCTGAGGCCAGCACGTGCTCGACGGTGATTTCGGTTTGCGCACTGCGGCGGTTCGGACCCTCGAAGACAGGATCGCATCGGCCCTGCGTCCATCGAACGCTCTGGCCGGTTGTGTAATCGAGTCCGATCAGCGCGACCGCTTTCAAATCGCCGCGATCGAGATTGCGCTGGATTCCGGCGATTGGCTGATTCCGCATAGGAGTTTCGTAGATGTGGCGGAGCGTCTCGGCCAGCGGCCCGGCGTTCAGCAAACCGTGCGGACGCCTGGTCATGCGTGGCGGGAGCAGGGCCTTCCACGCGGTTCGGAACGGCAAGAGCGCGGCGTAGTTCGGGCGGAACACGTGCCGGCACTCGAGCGCGCGCCAGAGATCCGCAAGCGCATCCGCAGCCGCGCGAAGCGGCCCATCGTGTGCGGCGAGAAAGGTGGCGTTGATCGCGCCCGCGGAGACGCCGGTGATGATCTGGAATCGAAGGTTAGGGAAGTGGCGGGCCAGCCCTTTGATGAGGCCAACCTGGTACGCGGCTCGCGCCCCGCCACCGGTGAGCATGACTGCCAGATCTCCCGACGGCTCAGAAAACTCGGTCGGCTGAACCAGCTCCATTGCCATTCGCAGCTCAGCCATTTCAAATCGTGCGCCAAATTTGGGAACAAAGGTACGATTCGATACCGTGCGGGTTGCAGTAATCGGTGGCGGGATCAATGGGCTTGGCGCGGCGTGGGAGTTGTCCCGCCGCGATTACGACGTCACGCTTCTTGAGAAGGGACGTTGCGGCGCGCAGACGTCGTCGGCGACGACGAAGATGATTCACGGCGGGCTGCGCTACCTCGAGCACGGCCACATCGCACTCGTGCGAGAGTCGTTGCGCGACCGCGCCTGGCTGCTCGAAAACCTGCCGGAGCTCGTGAAGCCAATCGAGATTCTGCTGCCGGTGTACGCCGGCAGTCCGCGCGGTTCGCTCACGCTGCGAGCCGGCCTGACGCTCTACGACCTTCTCGCCGGCCGGTCCAACATCGCGCGGCACATGGCCATGAGCGCGGACGAATTGATTGCGCGCGTGCCGCTTGCTGCCGAGGGATTGCGCGGCGGTTTCAGTTACTGGGACGCGCAGGTCGACGATCACGCGCTCGCTCGTGCGGTCATGACGTCCGCGATCAGCGAAGGCGCGAACGTGCGCGAAGAGACGCGCGTCATCTCGCTGCGCCTCAAAGAAAACGAGTGGGTTGTGGCGACGGAAAGCGGCGCGGAGCAGCGCTTCGACTTCGTCGTCAACGCTGCCGGCCCGTGGATGAATGCGCTGCTCGCCGAGAATCGCATCCGATCGCGCTACGTCCTCTCGCTCGTGCGCGGCTCGCACCTGGTGTTGAAGAACCGCGTGGCCGGCGTCGGGATGCTGTTGCAGTCTCTCAGCGACCGTCGCGTCTTCTTCGTTCTGCCATGGAAAGGAACGACGCTGGTCGGGACGACTGAGGTGATGCACCGGACGTCGCTGGAAAACGTGCATGCGACTGGGGAGGAGATCGACTACCTCATCGCCAGGTTCAATCGCTATCTCCGCGACCCGGTCACGTACGACGATGTGGCCTCGACGTTTGCCGGAGTCCGCCCGCTCGTCGGCCGGGCATTGAATCCGAGCGCGATCGGACGCGACTACCGCATCGAGCGCCGCGGCAATCTCCTCAACATCTTCGGCGGCAAGATGACGACATTCCGTTCGATGGCGGAGAAAGTGGGCATGCGGGTCGACAACTATTTCGGCCACGTGCGATCGGCGCGGCCGGCGCAGTTCGTAGTGAAGAGTGGATCAGTGGATTAGTCGATTAGTGGATTAGTCGATGAGTGGATTACTCGATTAGTCAATCCAGAATTCATCCTACTCGCTGACTTTCATTGAATTCTTCGCCGAGCACAAACATCGAGCGCCTTCTCCCCACGCTTCTCAGTGGGGAGAAGGTGGCGAAGCCGGATGAGGGGCCGTTCGACGCGAAGGGATAAGGCCCGCGACTGGAGAGTTGTCCGAGAAACGCGCGCCCCTAGCGGAATTCACCATGCATCCCTCATCATTCACTCTCCCATGACTGCCACCGCCCCATCTGCCGGTCGCAAATCGCGCGAGGTCACGCTTTCCTACCTCGGCGAGATGTTGCAGAACGCCGGCTTCATCGACGACAAGCAGAAGATCGAAGTCGACAATCTCGATCGTCAGCTCCGCGCGCAGTCTCGCTCCGCCCGTGCGCGTGGCGAGGACGAGGCCAGTCCGTTCAAGGCGCTGATGGGGATGAACCTCACCGACGCCAGCGGCAGCGGCACGCGCATCGACGACTTTCTCCTGGCGCGATTGATCGCCGAAGACGCGCGGCTGAAGTTCTTCAAGATCGATCCACTCAAACTCGACCTGGAGATGATCGAAGCGAAGATCTCGCGCCCCTTCGCGAAGAAACATCGCATGACGCCGGTCGCCGTTCGCGATGGCAAGTTGATCGTCGCGGTCGTCAATCCCTTCGACACCGTCGCTCTCGACACCTACCACCAGATGGTGAAGCAGGAGATCGAGATCGTGGTGTCGTCCGAGAGCGACGTCATGGGCGTCATCACCGAGCAGTACGGCTTCCGCGCCTCGGTGACGAAAGCCGGACGCGATCTCGGACGCGGCGCGATCGATCTCTCCAACCTCGAGCAGTACGTCAAGCTCAAGTCCGGAAACGAGATCGAGACCAGCGACGCGCACATCGTCAACGCCGTCGACTTCCTGCTGCAGCACGCGTACGACTCGCGCGCCAGCGACATCCACATCGAGCCGAAGCGCGAGTCGGCGATGATCCGTTTCCGCATCGACGGCGTGTTGCACGAGATCCAGCGCGTGCCGAAGCTCGTCAACCTCGCCATCACCTCGCGCATCAAAACGATGTGCCGGATGGACATCGCCGAGCGCCGCCGTCCGCAGGATGGCCGCATCAAGACCGAGCGCGAGGGAAAAGAAGTGGAGCTGCGCGTCTCGACGTTGCCGACCGCGTTTGGCGAGAAGCTGGTGATGCGCATCTTCGATCCCGACGTCCTTCTGCGCGACCTCTCCGGCCTCGGATTTTATGAAGACGAGCTGAAGATGTTCGCGGATTGGATCAAGCGCCCGCACGGCATCATCCTCGTCACCGGTCCGACCGGCTCGGGCAAGACGGTCACGCTGTATTCGGCGCTGAAATCGCTGGCGTCGCCGGAGATCAACATCACCACGATCGAAGATCCGATCGAGATGGTGTGGGACGAGTTCAATCAGACGGCGGTGCAGGCGAAGATCGGCATCACGTTCCCTTCGGCGCTAAGAACGATCCTCCGCCAGGATCCCGACATCATCATGGTCGGCGAGATTCGCGACGAAGAGACTGCACAAAACGCGGTGCAGGCGGCACTGACCGGACATCTCGTGTTCTCGTCGCTGCACACGAACGATTCCGCGACCTCCGTGACGCGCCTGATCGACCTCGGCATCCAGCCGTTCCTCATCTCATCGACGCTGGTCGGAACGATGGCCCAGCGTTTGATGCGCCGCATCTGCGAAGACTGCAAACGCAACCGCCCGCTTAGCGTCGAAGAAGCAGGCATGCTCAATCTGCAAGCGCCGCCCGGCAAACGCATCATCGTCAAAGAAGGCGCGGGCTGCATCCGCTGCCGCAACACCGGCTACTTCGGCCGCACCGGAATCTTCGAGATCCTCCCGATCGACAACGCCATCCGCGACCTCATCGACCGCTCCGAAGACTTCCTCAAGATCAAAGACATGGCCGTCAAACGCGGCATGCGCACGCTGCGGCAAAGCGCCCTGCGCAAACTTGCCGAGGGCGTGACGAGCTTCGAGGAAGTAGTGCGGGTGACGGGGATTTGAGCCGGTAGCGCGGCCTAATGAGCGGTCGATGTGCTCGGCTTGGGAAGGACGTCTTCGAGCCGTTGCGGAGGCGTCTGCTCAAGTACCAGCGCAAGCTCGACATCGCTTGCGCCGGTAGCGGCGCCGTCGGGAAGGTCGACTCCGATACGAATGCGATTGGCGTCAGTCCGGCTTTGCCACATCGACCAATCTGTTCCGGTCTCAAAACGACGTACCACGCCTGAGTGCCCAGCCTGGTC
>DATAMS010000248.1:0-3603 GCA_036260495.1 Thermoanaerobaculia bacterium | reverse complement strand
GTCGAGTACATCCACATCGAGCGAGGCGAGATCGATGAAACGGGCGAATACGATCTCGACGCGCTCTTCTTCCGGCTCGGCGATGCCATCGACACGGTAGGCGCGAAACGTGTCGTGCTCGATACGCTGGAGACGCTCTTCTCCGGTTTCTCCAACGACGCCATTTTGCGGTCCGAGCTGCGGCGCCTCTTCCGCTGGCTGAAGGACCGAGGCGTTACCGCGGTCATCACGGCCGAGCGCGGCGATGGCGTCCTGACGCGTCAGGGGCTCGAAGAGTACGTTTCCGACTGCGTAATCCTTCTCGATCACCGAATGTCCGATCAGGTGGCGACGCGCAGGTTGCGCGTCGTCAAGTACCGCGGCACGTCCCATGGCACGAACGAGTACCCGTTCCTAATCGATCAAGACGGGATCGACGTTCTTCCGATCACCTCCATCGGACTGTCCCACCACGCCTCGCGCGAACGCGTCACCAGCGGCATTCCCGACCTGGACGAGATGCTCGCAGGCGGCGTCTATCGCGGATCGACGGCGCTCATCTCTGGTACCGCCGGCGCCGGCAAGAGCAGCGTTGCCGCCCATTTCGCGCGCGCGTCCTGCGACCGCGGCGAACGCTGCCTGCTGTTCGCTTACGAAGAATCGCCGCAGCAGATCGCGCGCAACATGAAGTCGATCGGCGTCGATCTGAAAGCCCACATGCGCAGCGGCCTGCTGCAATGCATCGCCGCCCGGCCAACCACCTTCGGTCTGGAAATGCATCTTGCGACGATCCACAAGGCCATCCGCCAGCACTCGCCGCAGATGCTCGTCGTCGATCCGATCACGAACTTCTTCAGCATCGCCAGCCCGAAGGAAGTCAAGGCCATGCTCATGCGTCTGGTCGATTTCCTCAAAGGCGAACAGATCACGGCCGTGTTCACGAGCCTGACCCAGGGCGGAAGCGCTCTCGAAGCAACGGAGGCAGGCATCTCCTCACTGATCGACACCTGGTTGTTGCTGCGCGATATCGAATCCAACGGTGAGCGCAACCGAGCCATGTACGTGCTGAAGAGCCGTGGCACCGCACACTCGAATCAGATGCGCGAATTTGTTCTCTCGAAAGCCGGCATCCGCCTGATCGAACCATACCTCGGCGTCGAGGGAGTGCTCACCGGTTCGTCCCGCGTCGCGCAGGAAGCGAAAGAGGCGGCGGCTGCAATCCGGAAACACGACGACACCACCCGCAAGCGGCGGGCAATCGAACGCCGCACGCAAGAGATCGAGGCGCAGATCACGGCACTTCGTCTCGAGATGGCGGCCGAGACCGATGAGCTGGGCCGTCTCCTCGCCAGCGAGTCCGTTCGGGAACGCGCCGCGTCCGAAGATCTGGCGATCATGGCCGCGAGCAGAAAAAGTATCGCAAAGCCCACCGCCCGGCCGCGGCACGGGAAACGGGAGGGGTTCGCGCCATGACGAAAGCAACGAAGACGAAGGTGACTGCCGAGGAGGAATCGTGGAACCTTCGCCTGTACGTCGTCGGCCAGACTCCGAAGTCTGTGGCTGCCATCGCCAATCTGAAAAAGTTCTGCGCCGAACACCTGGGCGTTCATTACACGATCGAGATCATTGACGTGGCCGCAAATCCGAAGATCGCGCGCCGCGATCAGATCGTGGCCATCCCGACGCTGGTGCGCAAGCTTCCCGTCCCCATGCGTAAGATCATCGGCGACCTGTCCAACACCGAGCGGGTTCTGGTGAGTTTCGATATGCGCCCGCGAACCTGAGGCATCCCTGTGAGCGATTCTCCATCGGCCAGAAAAGGTTCGCCTCCCAATATTTCGGAGTTGAGGGAGCGTGCCCTCGAGCATGAGGAGCTGGTGCGGGCGCTCCAGGGTGGCGAGGTCGATGCCGTCGTCATTCTCGACAAAGACAACGCGAGCATCTCCCGCTTCCAAACGGACGAGCCACTCTATCGGACCCTGATCGAGGCGCTGCCGCAGAGTGTCGCTACCGTGCTCCCCGACGGCACGATCGTTTACGCCAACCGCCATCTGTGCACGATGACCGGCACACCCTCGGAGACTCTACTTGGCAGGAACCTTCTTGACGTTGTGGGAGAGAACGACAAACGGCGATTCAGCGACATGCTTCTCCAGGCATTGGAGGCACCACAGGAAACCGGCATTTCTTTCCGCTGGAGCACCGGAGAAGCGCCCGCTCTCGTCTCGGCGATACGGCTTCCCATCCCGGGATCAGACGCCGTCGGCCTGATCATCGTCGATGTACGCGATCAGGTGGCACGCCGGGCTGCAGAGGAGGCCAGCCGCGCGAAGGACGAACTGCTCGCATCCGTATCTCATGAGCTGCGGACACCGCTCACGTCGATCATGGGTTGGATTCAGTTACTCGAGCTTGAACGGGGCGGCGGCGACGCGAAAACGCAGCCTGCTCTGCAGAATCTGAAAAATGCGGTGGGCGCCGAAACGAAGATTGTCGACGAGCTTCTCGACTTTGCGCATGCCGAAAAAGGCTCGCTGCAGCTCGTATGGCAGGATCTCGACCTGCGTCAAACCCTGCTCGTCGCGGCCAGTTTCGTGGAAGTGCAGGGAGAGAAGAAGGGTGTGACCCTGAACATCGACCTGCCCGATGAATCGCTCGACCTTCGCGGGGACCCGGACAGGCTGCGTCAGGTGTTTGTCAACCTGTTGACCAACGCCGTGAAGTTCACGGCTGAAGGCGGAGTGAGCATCCGCTGCCGCATCGACGGCCGGTGGGCAAGCGTCGCGGTATCGGATTGCGGCATCGGAATCAGTCCTGAATTCATACCCCTGGTCTTCGAGCCCTTCCGCCGCAGCGAAGGAGCCCAGGGATATCCCGGCCTGGGCATCGGGATGGCCATTTCGCGCCGAATCGTCGAAGCACATGGCGGCACAATCGAAGCTGCGAGCGCCGGACCCGGCCAGGGTGCCACCTTCACAGTCCGCATCCCGCTTGGCGTCGCGCTCTGACGCACCCTCACCGCATCAACACCCCAACCGGCGCCCGCGTCGGGCCGGGGTACGGCACGGCATCGCCTTTGATCGCGCTCCACAGAATGCGATTCAGCGTTTCATCGTCCACGCGATCCTCTTTCGAAAAATCGAGCATCGATGATTTCTTTGCTGCTTCGCTCGGAGGGTTTTTCTCGTTCATGTCGATGCCTGGTTTGATCGCCTCGTACGGCGTCAGGTCGGGTTTGTCCGCGTAGATCGCGCGCAACGGCCGGCCGAAGTGGTCGAACTGCGAGAGCGAATCGAGGCCGAGGATTTCTTCCATCGTGGCGATGACGTCGGTCGTGTTCACGAATCGGTGTACGACGCCGCCGCGGTTCCAGGCGGAGATCATCAGCAGCACCGAGCGATGCGAATCGACGTGATCGGGGCCGGCCTGCGCGTCATCCTCGACGACGAAGATTGCCGTGTCTTTCCAGAACGGCGAATG
Source organism: Thermoanaerobaculia bacterium (assembly GCA_036260495.1). GTDB lineage: Bacteria > Acidobacteriota > Thermoanaerobaculia > Gp7-AA8 > Gp7-AA8 > JADGNZ01. The sequence continues at coordinate 144 of DATAMS010000248.1, read as the reverse complement.
GGAGATCGCTTCGACGATGCGGCCGAGCGCGAGGTCGTTGTCCGCCATGTACGCGCGTGGCGTCGGCTTGCCGGCCGCGGCACCCTGGGTGTGATCATTCGGCAGGCGCACGATCTCCAGCGCCGGCAGCGAGCCGCGCTCCAC
>DATAMS010000294.1:0-2480 GCA_036260495.1 Thermoanaerobaculia bacterium | reverse complement strand
ATCAGCGTTCCGGCGACGAATCCGATCTGCACGGCCAGCGTCAGCCATGACGTCGTACCCGCGCTGAGCTTCCACTCCGACGCGATGCGCGGCGCCACAGCGGAGGCCGTGAACCAGAGCGACATCCCCAGCAGTTCGGCGATGCCGGTGAGCAGCAGAGCACGCGTTCGCGTCATCGTTGCTGGCATCACCTACGACGCTTCGAACATTCGCAGCGGCACCTGCGTGATCGACGAGAGAATCTCGCGCGTCACGCCGGACTGGCTCGCTTTCGAATCGCGCGCTTCGACGAGGACGGCGTCGACGATATCGCTGTACTTCCGCCCGGCGCCGATCACCAGATTCACGATCGCTGCTTCGAGCGGCGACATGCTCGGGTTGAACGCTGCGTTTTCGGCGACCGATCCGGTGACGATGCCGCCATCGCTCGTCTTCAGCGCCACGCCGGCGTAGCTCGCGCTGTACGGCGCGTACGAGCGATTCGCGGCGTCGAGCGCAGCGCGCACGACATCGTCATTCGTCGATGTAGCCAGCGTCATATTGTGCGATTGCGATGACATCAGGCCGCCGGTGACGCCGAGGTCGATGGGGCCGAAGGCGGCGGGAAGGAGCGATGTAAGCGAAGTGACCGGCGTGTTCGGAAGGATGATCCTCAGCGTCGACGCCGTCGTCAGCTCATTCAGAAATTGCCGGCAGTAGCCGCACGGCGCCGCGGAGATGGCCAGCATCTCGATGCCCGTTTCGCCGTTCGAAAGCGCCTGCGTCGTCGCCGCTTGCTCACCGTGAACGCTGAACGTGAGCGCGTGGCCGGGGAACTCGTAGTTGGCGCCGAAGTAGAGGCTGCCGCTGTTGCCAAGTGCCACGACGCCGACGAAGAAGTTGGAGATCGGCGGGATTGCGAACGTCTTCGCCAGCGGAATCAGATCGAGCATGAGCTGGTCAACCGCCAAGCCGCTGACGACGATTTTCGCAACCTCACCCGCCGGAAGAAATCCTCCCGCGGCCCGGCGCGACGATTCGATCAACGCCAGTTCTTCCTGCGTCAGCATCCCGATCCTCCGTGCAATTCGCGTGAAGCATGCCACGGCGCCGCTAAACTGTCTGCATGGCAACGAAGAAGCGCGCGGTCACCTTCGATCTGATTCGCGACCTGGCGTTGAAACATCCCGGCGTCGAAGAGGGAACGTCGTACGGCACGCGAGCGCTGCGCGTCAAAGGAAAGTTCATGGCCCGGTTGAAAGAAGACGGCGATTCGGTCGCCTTCCGCGTCAGCTTCGACGAGCGCGATCTGTTGCTACAGACCAAGCCCCACGCCTTCTACATCACCGATCACTACCTCGGGTACGCAGCAGTCCTGATGCGGATGTCCGCCGCGACACCCGAGGAGGCCGCGGATGTTGTGGCGATGGCGTGGCGCATGGTGGCGCCGAAGAAGCTGAAGAGCGCGCTGTGAGATCGTCGTCGAAAACCATGACGCCAACGGCGCGTACAACGCCCGGTGCTCAAGAAAATCACGCAGTACCTTCTTTCGACACTGGCCGTCGTTTCTCTGGCAACGCCGGCATTCTCGCAAGCGACCTTGCGAGCGCGTCTTGCACACGTCTTTCATCACTCGGATGTCGGCCGCGAGGCCGCGTTCAGTCCCGATTCGCAAATACTCGCCACGAGCAGCGCCGATCGAATGGTGAAGTTGTGGCGCCTGTCCGATGACAGATTGTTGCGGACGCTTCTGCATCCCGAAGGTGTGACGTCGGTCGCATTCAGCAACGACGGCCAGTGGCTCGTCAGCGGAAGCTATGATCACAACGTCAGGATCTGGCGCGTCAGCGACGGCGCGCTGGTGCGCACGCTCACGGGACACGAAGGTGTGGTCTGGTCGGTGGCGTTCAGTCCCGATGGTCAGCGCATCGTCAGCGGGGGCGAGGACAAGACGGTGCGAGTCTGGCGCAGCGCGGACGGGGCGTTGTTGAAGATTTTGCGTGGTCACACACTGAACGTCTGGCATGTCGCGTTCAGTCCGGACGGTTCGCTCATCGCCAGCGGCAGCTTCGATAAGACGATCAAGATCTGGCGCAGCGATTCGGGATCGCTCGTGCGAACGTTATCGGGCAGCAAAGAGGCCGTGGTTAGTCTCGACTTCAGCCCGAACGGTCAGACGCTCGCAAGCGGCGGCGACGACTCATCGATCCGCATCTGGCGCGTGCGCGACGGCGCGCTTCTGCGCACGATCGAGACGCCCAACCACGTCTACTCCGTTGCGTTCAGTGGCGACGGTCAATGGCTGGCCAGCGGAGGACGCGAGCGCGGCGCGCTGGGCACGTTGTGGAAGCAGATCGCCGGTCCGTCATCCACGCCTGATCCCACCGTGCGTCTCTGGCGCGTTCGCGACGGAAAACTACTGCAGGAACTGGCAGGGCACGCGGACGAAGTCATGTCCGTCACCTTCAGCCGCGACGGAAAATGGCTGGCCAGCAGCAGCG
>DATAMS010000231.1:0-5941 GCA_036260495.1 Thermoanaerobaculia bacterium | reverse complement strand
CCGATGCGATCGAATTCGACGACACGACAACGAGCGAGCAGGCCATCGAATCGGAGCTGGTGATCTGCCTGCGCAACGAGCCGGACGGAACCGAGGACGATGTCGTCATCGGTCAATGGAACCCGCGAACCGACGAGCTTCGCTGCCCGCTGCGATTCCCTCACGGCGATTTCGTCCGCCTCTTCACGCTCAAAGGCGACGTGACCGCAGACTTGCTGAGCGAGCGCCGCGAAACAGTTCGCGATCTTTACAACCGCCTCTCCGATCGCGCTCCAACGCCCGCCGTGCCTCTCGCGGAGTTCCGCGATTTGTACGCGACGTACGTGTTGGGGGAAGTGGTGGAGAAACTGTAATTGCGTAGCCCTGGCGGGCCACGCGTTGTCCGTTGCCGGTTGTCGCGCGAGCGCGGTGTCAGATTGGGCGATGCCGTCATGGCAGGCCGGAAGGGCTCGATCGAGAGCTCCAAAATACGCGAGCGCTGTAATCTCAACAGTTTACGGAACTCATTACCTGTCTCCTGATAACTCGCTGACCGAAACTTGATCACGCCATGAGGACTCGACTCCGGGCGCGGACCGATGGTGGCTCTGCGCCTGGACGGTTTCGCATTTCGCGAACCGGCGGGCGCGACATCAGACTCGGAATGGGAGGAATTGCTATGAAACCGATCATGCTCACTGCCGCTCTCGTTTGCTCAACCCTGTTTTACGACAAGGCCCCGACGATCGACACCAAAGGAACACAGGTGAAAACAGTCAATACGGCTCCAAGACGAATCGATCCGGAGAAGATCACGGCGGTTGTCCATTCGCCAATCCTCGACTGCGACGACACTTCCGCGTTGAGCTGCAACGTACACGGGATGCTGTTTCTCAATCAGTCGGATCCGAACATCGACGGGGACGTCATGGCGGACGAAGGGGGCGGCTGCCTGGACACCTCAATCACGACCACCGTCCTCGCTGCCATGCTCAATCGTTCCCCGAAACTAAAGCCCTCGGGGCGCACCAAAACGCTGATGGATCTGACAGCTCCGGCCACGGCCGCCAATCCCAACGCCACGGCCATCAAGCAGCTTTCGCAGATATACCGATGGAGCCTCGCATACCAGAAAGAAAAAGCGACGCTAGGTGACAAAGCCACCCAGGCTTACTTTTTTCCAGAGCTGCTAGCGGACTTGGCACCTGTTAAAAACACAGGCTGCGACCCACACATCTTTCTGTCGTGCAAGCGGATCACGAACGCTGCCGGTGACACATGGTTTGCAACCTACCCTTCGCCTGAAATCAATGCGACAGCGATCAGGAAGCTCATGCGCGACGGGTACATCGTGCTTCTGGCTTACAAATGGTACGTCGCAAACAACAGCACGGTGGACGGAGTTCCCACAGTAACGTTCACTCCCCGCGCGGACCATAAAGTCGTGTTCTCTGGTTTCAGCCAGGACCCGGCCTATCCGTTCTTCATTGCGAATCCTGGAAAAGGGACGAAACAGCATGCCGCGCTCCGCTACGACATCCAACGTTTCACCAACTCCGCCGGCACTGCCGTGATCTTCCCGCAGGGCCACCAGCTTTATATCGATATCAAAGAAAATCCCAACGTCGGCTTCATTGAATCCATCACGGTTCTCAAAATCAACACCACGATCTGATGGCGTACCGCCCGGGCTGCCCTTTTTTGCAGTCCCGGGCGGTAGTAGAGAAGCTGCAGCGAAGACAAAACCCCAGCCTCGATGACTCGGCGGCAGCGTCGCGATGAAAGTCGCCAGCGAGCCGCTGGCGATACAGCCTTCGAGCCGGCGGCGCTGCGCTCGCCCTTCCCTCAACCCCGACAACGCGGCGCCAGCCGCACTCAACCGACAACCGACAACGCGCGGCCGCCAGGCCGCGCAATTCGGTTACCATCAATAACCCAATGCGCGTCGACCATGAGAAGCGGGAGATCCTCTGTTCGGTTGGGGATCTCGTTTATGAATCGACCTACCGGCGCATTGGCGTCGAGCGGGGGGACGGGTTCCGGCGGATGTGGATCGGGCAGGACATCCACACGAAGCGGGCGGAGCAGCGGACCGGCGAGGATGCGAATTACCGCGCCGAGGTGCCTGTCGTCCATCGGATGCAGCTGGGGGCGTGGGCGGTCACAATCACCGGGCGCATCGATGGGCTCTCGGTCGACAAAGCGGCGAAGCGCGTCACGATCGAAGAGGTGAAATCGATCCATTTCGATCTCGAGCTCGAAGCGCTTTACCGTTCGGACAAACTGCAGCGGCATCTGCTGCAACTGCTGCTTTATTCGTATTTCCTTTCCGGCCAGCCCGACTTCGAAGGCTTCGTCTTCGCGCCGCAGCTCGTTCTCATTGACCTCATCTCCGGCGACGCCAAGACGATCGATGCCGAGTTCGATCGGGAAGTCGTTCTCGGCGCGCTGAACGAGCGGCTGGAGCGGATGATTGCGGAGATCGAGACGGCGTCGGCGCTACGCGTGGCCAAGCGCGCCTTTGCCGACACGCTGACGTTTCCGTTCGTGGAGATGCGTCACGGCCAGCAGGAGATCGTCTCGTCCGTTGCGCGGACGTTGTATCAGCGCGAGGCATTGCTGATCTCCGCGCCGACCGGCATCGGCAAGACGATGGCCGTTCTCTATCCGGCCGTGAAGCAGGCGCTGAAGCTCGGCAAGAAGTTGTTTTTCCTCACGTCGAAAACGATGCAGCAGGATGCCGCGGTCGAAGCGCTGCAACTCCTCAACGACGGCTCGTTTCGCGTACTGCGCATCCGCGCCAAACAGAAGATGTGCGCGCATTCGGAGATGATCTGCCACGAGGATTTCTGTCCGTACGCGGCGCGCTACTCCGAGAAGATGCAGCGCACCGATCTGCTCAATCATCTCGTCACGTCGATGAGTTACTTCGATCCGGCAATCACGTTCGAGATGGCCAAATCGAACGAGGTCTGCCCGTTCGAAGTGTCGCTGGAGTTGATCGAGCAGGCCGACGTCATCGTCTGCGATTACAACTACATCTTCGATCCGTACGTCGGCTTGAAGTCGTATCAGCAGGAGAACGATTACGGCGACTGCGTACTCGTCGTCGACGAAGCGCACAACCTCGTCGACCGCGGCCGCGGCTACTACTCGCCCGAGTTGCACGAAGAGTTGTTCGGCCGAATCCGCAATCACCTCGCCGGCCGCAATTGCTGGCTCGACGGCGCGGATGAATTGCTCGAACAACTGCGCGATCACTTTCACATGCTCGCTGAAAGCATCGACGAAGAAGCGGGCGTGAAGCAGGCGTTGTGCGAGCCCGACCGCGAGCTCTTCATCGAGCAGCGCACCGAGTGGGAGCGGCTGATCATTCATTACATCGGCTGGAAGATCGAGAACCGCATCGTCGAAGAAGACGATCCGGTGATCGATTTCTACTTCCGCCTGATGAAGGTCGCCAACCTGATGACGGAGAAGGGCGACGAGTTCGCGCATCTGATCGAGCGCACGCCCGAGGGCCTCAAACTCAAGATCTTCTGCAAAGATCCCTCGCGCTTCCTCGGCAAGATTTTCGACTCCGCGCACGCCACAGTGGCGCTTTCAGCAACGTTGGAGCCCTTCGACTTCTATCGCAAGCTCCTCGGATTTCCCAACGATCGCACGACGGAACTCGCGCTCCCCTCACCGTTCCCGCGCGGCAATCGCAAGATTGTCGTCATCTCCGAAGTCGATACGTCGTACAAGAAACGGGCGGACTCGTATGACCGCATCGCCGATAACGTAGCCTCGATCGCCGAAGCGGGCGACGGCAATTTCCTGGCGCTCTTTCCCAGCTACGCGTTCCTGCGCGAGATCTCCGACCGCATGCCGCCCATCCGCAAACACGTGATGGTGCAAAGAACGGACATGACCGACTACGAGCGCAACGCCATGCTGGACATCCTTCGCGAGCGCTCGCGCAAGGGAAACCTCATCATGGCGGTTTCCGGCGGCATGTACGCGGAAGGGATCGACTATCGCGGCGACATGCTCTCCGGCGTGATGGTCATCGGGCCCGCGCTGCCGCAAGTCAGCTTCGAGCAGGAGCTTCTCAAGCAGTATTACGACGAGCAGTACGGCTCCGGCTTCGAGTTCGCGTACCTGATTCCGGGCATGACGCGCGTCGTGCAGTCGGCCGGACGCGTGATCCGCAGCGAGACCGACATTGGCGTGATTGCCTTACTCTGCCGCCGCTTCACGCAGCAGCCCTACACGCAGTTTTTCCCAACCGACTGGTACGAAGAATCGCCGCGCGAATTGATCTCGAAAAAAGCAGCAAGCGAAATTCGCGAGTTCTTCGAAGCGCGTTTGACACCACAATTGAGGCTCGTATGAAGAAGGATGAAGGCAGAAGGATGAAGGATGAAAGTGCCGGCAACCACCCCCTGAAAATCATCCTTCATCCTTCCGCCTTCATCCTTTTCTTTCTCCTCTCCTGCGCGACCGCACCTCCTCCCCCGCCCCGCCTCCCGCAATGGAACGCGATGCCGGCCGCGGTGCTCGATGCGTTCTGCGCGAACTTCCGCGACGAAGGAATCTCGACGTCATCAACCGTTAACGTCGTCAAGACCGCGCAACGTCTGCTGATCACGACGGAGTCGATGCAGACGCTCGCCGAGTCGAATTTCTACCACGGCAACATTGACCCGGCGCGCGCCGCAACAGCAGCCGCCGCCGAAGCCGTGGAGATCCCGCTCACGATCACGCACGGCTGCGCCTGGCGTCCCATCGAACCGCAAACCGGCGCCCGCTACCCCGACACGATGACGCTCGAGCTCTCGCCGCCGATAACAAACCCCTTCGCCCGCAACTCCGCCGGCCTCTTCGCCCGCATGGCCCTCGGCGGCGAAGCCCCGACCTGGTACTGGATGCCGCTAGTCCCGCACGGCGACACGTGGATCGCAGGAAGGGTGACGATGCTGGCGTATAGGCAGTGAACGCGTCACCACGGAGACGCAGGGATCGCAGAGTACTGATTCAACTCTGTGTCCTCAGTGGCTCTGTGGTTCATTCTTGCTCGACTGAAACGCCGAGGAGGCAACATGCAACCAGTCATCGTTCGTTCTGCCGATTCGCTTCGCAACGACATCGAGGCTGGGCCGCATCGGATGATTGCGGATGAACCGGTGAGCGCGGGCGGGACGGAGTTGGGGCCGACGCCGTACGACTTTCTCGCCGCAGCCCTCGGCACGTGCACCTCGATGACGATGCGGGTCGTTGCGAAGCGCGAAAACATTCCGCTCGAAGGGGTCGAGATCACGATCGAGAACGACCGGATGCACGCGAAGGACTGCGCCGATTGCCTCAGCACCAGCGGCTACATCCATCGATTCAACGTCGCCATCAAACTGATCGGAAACCTGACGGCGGCGCAACGAGAGCGGATGCTGGAAGTCGCGGGGCGCTGTCCGGTCAACAAAACTCTGCGCTCAGAGATCCGCATCGACGAGCGTCTCGTCGATTGAGTTACGACGAAGCCCAGTTCTCAATCCAGTACTGAAGGATGACCAGCGCCCACAGCGGCTTCGCGTTGTTCGCGCGACCTGAGCGATGCGCGGCCAGCAGCTCGGCGACGATGCGCTCGTCGAGCAGACCCTGCGATCGAAGCCGCTCCGGCGCGAGCAAGCGATCGACTTCGGATCGCAAACCGTCATTGAGCCAGCTCGCAATCGGCACGCTCAGACCGCGCTTGCGCCGGTAGATCACATCCTTCGGCAGCCAGCGTTCGGCCGCTTTCTTCAGTACCCACTTCGTTTCGAAACGCCGCAAACGCAAGTCGGTCGGAAGCGACAACGCGAAGCGCGTCACGTCGCGATCGAGAAACGGCGCACGCGCTTCGACTGACGACAGCATCGTGGCGCGATCGACTTTCACGAGCAGGTTGTCGCGGAGGTAGCTGCGGTAATCGAGCAGCATCGCG
>DATAMS010000209.1:0-4359 GCA_036260495.1 Thermoanaerobaculia bacterium | reverse complement strand
CGAGCTCGAATGGCACGAAATCGTTGTCCTGCGGGCCTACGCGAGGTACATGCGGCAGATCGGCGTCAACGTCAGCGAGCCGTTGATTCAGCAAACGCTCGCCACACATGCCGCGGTCGCACGGCACCTCGTCAATCTTTTCCAGACGCACTTCGATCCCGCCCTCGGCGCGACCACGCTTCGTGGCACGAGCATGGCCTCATCGACCGTGACCGGACGCCACATGGCCGCCGGCGGGATTCGCACCCTGGTCGAAGACGCGCTCGACAAAGTGAAGAATCCCGATGAGGACCGCGTTCTCCGCCTCTACCTCACGCTCATCGAAGCGACGCTGCGAACGAACTACTACCAGCGCGATGCGAATGGCAATCGCAAGCCGTACCTATCGTTCAAGCTCGACTCACAGTCGATCCGCGAGCTTCCGCTGCCGCGTCCGATGTTCGAGATCTCGGTCTACTCGCCGACGATGGAAGGCATTCATCTTCGCGCGGGAAAAGTTGCGCGTGGCGGCATTCGCTGGTCCGACCGCCGCGAGGATTTCCGCACCGAGATCCTCGGCCTCATGAAAGCGCAGAACGTGAAGAACGTCGTCATCGTGCCGATGGGATCGAAGGGCGGTTTCGTCGTCAAGAATCCTTCCGCCGATCGCGCCACGTTCCAGAAGGAAGGCGTGGCCGCGTACCAGACGCTTCTGCGCGGCATGCTCGACATCACCGACAACCTGCGCGGCACCGACGTCATCCCGCCGCGTGATGTCGTCCGCCGCGATGCTGACGATCCGTACCTCGTCGTCGCCGCGGACAAAGGCACCGCGACGTTCTCCGACATCGCCAACGCCATCTCCGCCGAGTACGGTTTCTGGCTCGGCGACGCCTACGCCTCGGGCGGCAGCGCCGGCTACGACCACAAAGCGATGGGCATCACGGCCCGCGGCGGTTGGGAAGCCGTCAAGCGCCACTTCCGCGAGCTGGGCACGAACATTCAGAAGGAAGACTTCACCGCGGTCGGCGTCGGCGACATGTCCGGCGACGTCTTCGGCAACGCCATGCTTCTCTCGCCGCACACCAAACTGATCGCGGCGTTCAATCACGTGCACATCTTTCTCGATCCGAATCCCGATCCGGCCACGAGCCTTGCCGAGCGTCAGCGGATGTTCGACGAACGCCTCGGATGGAACGGCTACAACACTGCGCTGCTGTCCGCCGGCGGCGCCGTGCTCGAGCGGAGCGCGAAGGTCGTGACCGTTTCCGAAGAAGTGGTGCGTATGCTCGATCTCGAGAAGAAGACGCTCGCACCGGCCGAGTTGATGAAGGCCATTCTCAAGGCTCGTGCCGACCTACTCTGGCTGGGCGGCATCGGAACCTACGTCAAGTCGAGCGACGAAGATCACACCGCCGCGCGCGACCGCGCGAACGACGCACTCCGCGTCGATGCGAACGAGTTGCGCGTCCGCGTCGTCGGCGAAGGCGCCAACCTCGGCTTCACGCAGAGCGGCCGCATCGAGTTTGCGCTGCTCGACGGTCACATCAACACCGACGCCATCGACAACTCCGCCGGCGTCGACACCTCCGACCACGAGGTCAACATCAAGATTCTCCTTTACGACGCCATCGAGCAGGGCGAGCTGGCCGGCATCGAGGAGCGCAACAAACAACTCGCCTCAATGACGGACGAAGTCGGCCAACTCGTTCTTTGCGACAACTACGAGCAGACGCAAGCCATCTCGCTGACGCAGTTCCTCGGCGAATCGGTGCTCGACGAGCAGGCCCGTTTCATGCGCGCCCTCGAGCGCGCCGGCCGTCTCGATCGCGCGCTCGAAGGTCTCCCCGACGACGAAACGATCGCGCAACGCCACACCGCGCACATCGGACTCACGCGTCCCGAACTGGCCGTCCTCATGGCCTACAGCAAGATCGGTCTCTACTCCGATCTGCTCGCCAGCGATCTCCCCGACGATCCGCTCCTCGTCGAAGACCTCGCGTTGTATTTCCCGAAACCGCTGCGCACGCAATACCGCGCCGCCATCGAGCGCCACCGCCTGCGCCGCGAGATCATCGGCACCTACGTCACCAACAACATCATCAACCGCATCCGCCCCACGTTCGTCTGGCAGATGACCGAGGAGACGGGGAAGCCGGCGGCGGACGTGGCGCGCGCGTTCACGATCATCCGCGAATCGTTCGACCTCCGCTCGCTCTGGTCCGAGATCGAGGCGCAGGACAACATTTTGCCGGCGCGCGTGCAGATCGAGATGCTGACGGAAGTAGGCCGCCTGCTCGAACGCGCCATCGGCTGGCTGCTCATCAGCGATTACGAGCGTCTCGATACCGCCAAGTACGTTGCCGAGTTTCGCCCCGCCATCGCCGCGATCGCCGATCGTCTCCACGACATTCTCCCCGCCGCGCTCCTCGGCTCCCTCAAAGCGCGTCAGGGGGAGCTGGAAATGGACAACGTCCCCGAGCGCGTCGCCTACCGCATCGCCAGCCTCGGCGTCATGGGAGCCGCGCTCGACATCGTCCGCCTCTCGCGCACCGGACGTCCCGTTCAGGATGTCGCCAAGGTCTACTTCAGCGTCGGCGCCCGCTTCGGCCTGGAACGCCTCCGCTCCGCCGGCGCATCGATCGCCGCCGAAACACCATGGCAGAAAGCCGCAGTGGCCGCAGCCGTCGACGACCTCTTCAACTATCAAAGCATCATCGCCTCGCGAGTCCTCGGCGAATCAAACGGCGCCGGAGAACCCCTCGACGGCTGGCTGACCGCCCGCCCCCGCGTCGTCGAGCGCATCGATCAAATGATGACGGATTTCCGCGCCGCGCAAACGGTGGATCTGGCGATGCTGACGGTTGCGAGCCGGCAGTTGAGGGCGTTGGTGGAGAGTTAGAAAAACGAGTCTCACGCGAAGGCGCAAAGACGCGAAGAGAGCAGTTCAAGACCTTCGCGTCTTCGCGCCTTCGCGTGAGAAGCGTAACCACTACAATGACGGCGTGTCGATTGCAGGCAAGTTGCGCTACGCGCTCAAATCATTGCGAGGAGGACGAATGCTGAAGGTTGGCGACGAAGCCCCGGACTTCACGGTCCTGGATCATCATGGCAACACCGTTTCGCTTCACGATCTGCGCGGCCGCAAGGTCGTGCTCTGGTTCTATCCAAAGGCCGACACACCTGGCTGAACGGCAGAGGGTTCCGGGTTCCGGGACCTCATCGGCGAGTACGAAAAGAAGAACACCACCATCCTCGGCGCGAGTTTCGACAACGCCGCCGACAACGCCAAATTCGCGGAGAAGTTCGACTTCCCTTTCCCGCTGCTCTGCGACACCGACCGCAAGATCGGCATCGCGTACGGCGCCGCCGATTCACCGAAAGATGAATACGCAAAACGCATCGCGTACGTCATCGACGAGAACGGCCGCATCGCCGAGGCGCATCCGAAGGTTGATGCGCGAAGCTACCCAAAGGAGCAGTTGGCGAGGTTGTAGTTTTGCTCTTTGATTGACAGTCGCTGACGCATTCGGGCGAGAGGCCCGAATGCGCGGGGCTTATTCCTTGCATCCTCGCGCGGCGTGGCAAGTCCCCCCCGCACGTTGCGCGTTCTCGTCGCCGATGACGATCCGGCCATCCGCACGCTTGTGTCGCGCGTCCTCATCCGCCGCGGCTACGACGTTTCCGGCGCCTCCGATGGCGCGGACGCGATTCAGAAACTCGACCGCGATCCCTTCGATCTCCTCGTGCTCGACCTGATGATGCCACGCGTCGATGGCGTTGGCGTGATCGATCATCTCGCCAAACGCGAAGGCCCGCGTCCCGCCATTCTGGTGATGACCGCCGCCGTCCCTGACATCCTCCGCCGCCTGCCGCACGAGCACGTCGCCAAGATCATCTCCAAACCCTTCGACCTCGATCAGCTCACGCAATACGCCGACGAAGCCATCCGCGGAACGGGCGCGGCGAGCTGACCGATCCAAGCTAAAGGCGAGAGACGCGCTTCGACGCCTTTTTCTTCTCCGCGATCATCCGATACGCCTACTCGATGATCGCCGCGATCGCGCCTTTGCGCAGTAAGGAGTGCGGACGTCTCGTCCGCGGCCACCGGGCGTCCCCGCCCGGTGGTGTGTTTCGTGGTCCGTTTAGGACGAGATGCCATACCGTTGATTATCGCCCGGAAAAAGCACTCGGGCAGGATGCCCAGGTGCCCGCGAGCGAGAGCTCACACTCCTAGGCGGCCACCGGGCGTCCCGCCCGGTGGTGTGTTTCGTGGTCCGTTTAGGACGAGATGCCATACCGTTGATTATCGCCCGGAAAAAGCACTCGGGCGGGACGCCCAAGTGCCCGCGAGCGAGACGCTCACACTCCTGCGCGGCC
>DATAMS010000191.1:0-5450 GCA_036260495.1 Thermoanaerobaculia bacterium | reverse complement strand
CTTTCTCGCTCTACGCCAACTTCCTCGGCGCCTTTTACGCTCCGTGCGGATTTGATACGTCTCCCGACGACGTCAACACGCATCCGGCGCGACTCTGGTCCATTCGCGATGGCGAGCTCGCGCGATGCACCGCCAAAGCGCTCGCGCGCGTCGAAACACACCTGCATCGAAGTGGATCATGAGCGGTCACGGCTCAACAGCACACAAGGGGATGACAACCTCCGTTACGCTAGGTGCATCGCTCTGCGATTCGAAGTGAGACTTGAGCCGGAGGAACGGCGACTCGAAAAGGTGGAACGACGCGATTGCGATCGCGAGCGAGACGATCGTCGTCAAGCCAAAGTAGAGGAACGCTCCCAGCGTCCGGCCACCGGCAAGGGGCTCGAGCAATTGCCGCGGAAGGTATTTTTCAAACGTCGGTACCAGAAGCCCGTGAAAGACATAGAGACCGTAGCTGTACTTGCCGAAGAATCGCAACGGCTGCATTGAGAGGATTCCCGACAGCGGGCCATGTCGAAGCGTGGCAATCGTAATGACTGAGCCGAAAAAGATCGCGAGCAGGGAGAATCCGAAAATCTTGTAGAGGCCCATAAGCGGGCTTGTGGGAATCCAAATGGCGTAATTGATTGTGCCTCGCCATGCCATCCAGGCCAGAATGGTGCCGGTGACGAGGAAGACCGGAATTGAAGCGCGCTCCAGTTTCACGCGCGTTACGCGATTGCGCTTCCAAATTGCCACGAGCGCTCCCACAGCCAGACCATCGAGGCGGCACGGCGTCCAGCACTGGATGCCCCAGGTCGCGAGCACGGCATAGCGAGGGTTCAGGAGCGCTGCTGCCGTAAGGCCGAGACGCATGAGAACTGAAACGGTAAGGCCGGCGATTGCGATCCCTGCCGCTCGTCGCGAGCGCCCGAAGAAGAGCAACAACGGCCAGAGGATGTAGAACTGCTCCTCGACGGCCAGTGACCAGAAATGAGCAATACTGACCCAGTCCCCAATGAAATCATAAGGACCGAGGTTCACGGCGTAAAGCCACGCATACTTCTGGTGAGAGATGACACCAAGCGCGGCGGGTGAAAGCGGTGCAACGATTCGAGGGATAACGAGAAAGACGACCGCCAGTGAGACGTAATACAGGGGGAAAATGCGAAGCACCCGGCGCATGTAGAAGTTCCGGAAATAGTGCGGCGCATCCAGCTCGCGCAGAAGAATCGATGTGATCAGAAACCCGGAGAGCACGAAGAAGAGGTCGACGCCGATCCAACCCGCCTCCGCAATCTTGAAGGGTATGGATCGGAGTCCCTGATTGGCATCTCCGCGAGTGAGAAGGTGAACCGTCAACACCAGCAGCACGGCGACTCCGCGCAAGCCGTCGAGCACATGGCTCCTGCCATGCTGACCGTTTTCGGATTCCGGCATTGGACCATCGAGCCAACACACAGCGGGCGAAGCGTCTTCCTGCCGTTGCATTACCATCCGGCGAAAGGGCGGCCAACCAAAAAGGCCCCGCGAGAAAAGTCGCCGCGGCAGCGTTCGCGGCAAGCCGTGCCGCCCATGTCGCTCTCCTTCTGCTCAGCAGAGTTTCGCTCCATATCCACTACCATGGCCGCGTTCTACTACCCGGGCGGCTTCGACACCATTCCTAACGAGATCAATGCTCACTCGGAACGGCTGTGGGATGTTCGCCACTGATTTATGTCCCTTGTCACAACCATAATCCCTGTCTTCAACCGCGCCTCCATGCTGCGAGAGGCGGTAGCCAGCGTCCTCGCGCAAACGTACCGGCCTATCGAGGTCATCATCGTCGACGACGGATCGTCCGACGAAACGCCGGAGGTCGCTGAAGAGCTGGCGCGCGCACACGCCGAGGTGCGCGTCATCCATCAGGCTAACGGAGGTCCGGGCGTGGCGCGGGAAGCAGGGCGGCAAGCGGCGACCGGTGAATTCATTCAATTGCTCGATAGCGATGATCTGCTCGAGCCGCGCAAGTTCGAGCTTCAGGTCCGCGCGCTGGAAGAGCATCCCGAGTGTGGCATCACGTACGGCTGGACGCGGATGCGATTCCGCGATGGCAGCACGCATCCGGCACCATGGAAGCGAACCGGCGAGCGCATCGACACGCTGTTCCCGGCGATGTTGCAGGCTCGATGGTGGGAGACGACGACGCCGCTCTACCGCGCGTCAGTCCTGCATGCGGCGGGAGCGTGGCTGCCATTGCGCAACGAGGAGGATTGGGAGATCGACTGCCGGATCGCCGCGACGGGAGTGCGCCTGTGCCAGGTTGCAGCATGGGTCTCCGAGGTTCGGAGGCATGGGGACCATCTCTCCGGAACGCACAACACGGCGACACTCCGGGACCGGGCCATCGCACACCAGGCGATCTTCGGTCACGCGCGACGCGCCGGCATCGGCGAAGATGCTCCCGAGATGCAGCACTTCGCGCGCGAGCTGTTTCTCCTCTCGCGGCAGTGCGGCGCAGCGGGGCTCGCGGCGGAGGCGGCCGTGCTCTTCCAACTGGCGCGGCAAGGCGCAGGAGCGCGAGGCACGCGACTACAATTCAGACTGTACGCGCTTCTGGCGCGCACGTTGGGATGGACAACGATGGGAAAGCTGTCAGCGAGCCTGGACCGGCTGCGGTCGTGACGCCGCGAGTCTCCGTGGTCCTTCCCGTGTACAACGGTGCCACGTCGCTGGCAGCCACGATCGACAGCATCCTCGCGCAAACGGAGCGTGACCTCGAGTTGATCGTTGTCGACGATGGCTCGACGGACGCGACCGCGGCGATTCTGCGCGGCTACACCGATCCGCGTATGCGCGTGATCACGCAGGAGAATGGCGGCATCACGCGCGCACTCATCCGCGGATGCGAGGCGGCCCGTGCTTCCTTCATCGCGCGGCAGGACTGCGGCGACGTCTCGCATCCTGAGCGGCTGGAGCGTCTTCTGCCGCTTCTCGATACGTGCGTTCTCGCAGCCTCGGAGGTCGCGTACATCGCTCCCGCCGGCGAGGCGATGTACTCCACGTCCCACGCATTGAAAAACATCCAAAACGGGCTTCTAAACGGCGACATCGACACCATCGAGTCGCTCCCGCATCACGGGAGTGCCGTTTTTCGCGCGGACGCGTACGCGCGTGCTGGCGGCTACCGTGCGCAGTTCTACTTTGCTCAGGATCTCGACCTCTGGATCCGCATGGCCCCCTTCGGCGATGTCTGCATCCTCGGCGAGGTGTTGTACGAAGCACGCACAGGTGTGGGCGCAATCAGCAGCGTCTATCGCCGTAAGCAGATCGCCTCGGCCGCGCTGGCGATCGCCTTGCGCGACGGCGGGGATACGTCTCTCCTCGAACAGGCCGCGGCGATCCGGCCGGAGAAACGCGCGCAATCACGGCTCACCGCGGCCCGCGCGTTCTACTTCATCGCGGCCTGTTTGCGGCGAAACAAAGACGCGCGATGGCGGCGCTACGGATGGCGTGCCGTGCGCGTGCTCTTGTTCGGCGGGAGGGGCCGGATGGACGGGCCGCCTTTGACGAGGAGAACGGAGTGAAAGCTCTCGAACGGCTGCGGGAGCTCGGCGTTGTTTGTGCCGGCCGGCTCCGTGCTTTGCTTCTTCGTTTGCGCGGCGCCCACATCGGAGCGAAGCCGCGCATCGGCGCACGCGTGCGCATCGACCGGCCGTGGTGCCTGCGAACCGGCACACGCATCGACATTGAGCACGATGTCTTTCTCAAGTGTGTTGACGACGTTGCGTTGCTTACCCTCGGCGACTTCGTCTTCATTGGCACGGGCAGCGAAATCGACATCACGCATTCGGTGACGATCGGATCGCACACTCTCATTGCGCCAGGCGTTTTCATCACCGATCACGCGCATAACTTCGCCCGCGGCGTCCGTATGGCAACGCAGGGAAGCCGCGCCGCGCAGGTAACGATCGGCGAGGATGTCTGGCTCGGCGCCCACGCGGTGGTGCTGCCAGGGATCACGATTGGAGACGGAGCGATTGTCGGCGCCGGCGCGGTCGTGACGAAGGATGTCCCACCGAACGCCATTGTCGGAGGAGTGCCCGCGCGAATCATCGGCGAGCGGCGCAACGACAAGTGATCGTGGCATCAGGGGATGCACGCGCGTCTCATGACTGCGTCGCCCTGGACCTCGCGAACACACCGTCGCTATCGAACGCGCCGCAGAATTCGAACGCCAAAGCCCCAGGCGCTGTTCGTGATGCGGTGACCGAAAAGTGTGGCCGGGCTTCGATTCAAGTTGTCGTAGATCGTTTCGAAATGACGACTGACCTCGGCGCTCTCTGTCGGGCCGAGGTCCTGTGGCTTTCCGGGGCTACCCGATCCGTTTGCCGTGACCAACACATAGTCAACGTCGGGAATTGGAGGGTTACCAGGGACTGCGTACCGGTAACGGACCTGGTAATCATTTCCGATTGAAGACCAATACTCCGACGCCAGCACGACCGAAGCGCGTGGGATCAAGCGTCGAACCGTGGCTACATTGGGACTGAGCCGCTGGGCTTCGGGCAGGGCAGCAATGACAATCGCATCCTTTGCAGGCGGGATGACCGCAACAAGCCAGCACGCGAGGGCAGCGGACGCAACGACCATTCCGCTTCGCTGCACGCGCAATTGCGGCCAGAAGCCAGCGACAACGGCCGCGGTCCACGGTGCGAAATACCAGAAATACGTGCTTTTCGAGGGGAAAAGGGAGACGAGAAGAATGAGGAACGCGGTGGGAACAAGCAGAAAACGCAGCCAAACGCGCGAGTCCGTGAAAACAAAAAGAATGCACGTGACCGCGATAAAAGCGCCGGTCGCGACAAACTGCCATCCGTAATGCAAGGCGCTCTCGAACAGGGGCCACCACTGACCGTGAAGCTGGGCCGCGGCGTGCGATGTGAATTGGCGATATACGCCGGGATACGCGGCGAGAAATGGAAAAAGCGAAGCGGCACAACTGACGACAGCAGCGAATGCACATATGGCCGTTCGACGGAATCGCTCGCGCACGTCGTTCGGGTCCGTGGCAAGAATCAAGACCGCCGCCAACGCGAATGCTCCGCCCGCCAACGCCGCCGTCGCAACCGCAAAACCGAGGAGAAGACCCGCGGGAACCGAAACCAGCCGCGAGCTTCGCGTCAGCAACAACAGCATCGCGGACATCCCGAAGAGCATCGCCAACTCGTCCGCTCTGCCGATAACGCTGATCGGAACGATCGCGGCCGCAGCGAGAGCCGCCGATGGTGTTCCGGACCCCGCCAAGACCTTCGCGATCGCATAGGTCAGGAAAACGACGGCCAAATGGATGACGAGGTCGAAGGCCAGATTCTGCAGCGGATGGAAACCAAAGATCTTTACGAAGACACCGAAGAGAAACGTGTAGATCGGAAGCTGGCCGAACCACGCTACTTCGGCAGGTGGATCGAAGTTCCGAAAACCTTTCATCT
>DATAMS010000170.1:0-3587 GCA_036260495.1 Thermoanaerobaculia bacterium | reverse complement strand
CTTTCTGAACCGTTTTCAACTATCTGCTCGCGACATTCTCCGGCGCAACCCGCTGCGCGTCGTTGATCATCGTCAGAAAATCGCGGCGATACCCTTCGAAGTCGCGGCCCAGCGATTTCTGCGCGAGCTGGCGCACTTCATCGTACGTGGCGTCACCTTTGTGCTCGGAGTTGCGGAGGAGCATGCCGAATTCGGCTACTGCGGCGGCGAAGCGCGCGTTGTCCGAGGCTGAGGCGAGCGTGGCGCCAGAGTCGTTGACGGGATAGGTGAGCAGCTTCGACGTCTCGCTCGCTGGCTCTTTGTAACGCAGCTTCAGCGTCAGCAGTTCGGGCGAGGCGGCGGCGACGTGCGTCGATTGGTATTTGAGCGGATCGACGCTGCTGCCGGCGACGGTCTCGCTGCCGGGAGGCACGAGCTCGTACAGCGCGGTGACGGAGTGGCCGGCGCCGATGTCGCCTGCATCCTTCGCATCGTTGTTGAAGTCTTCCTTCCGCAGCAGCCGGTTCTCGTAACCGATGAGGCGATACGAAGCGACCTTCGCAGGATTGAACTCGATCTGCAGTTTGACGTCCTTCGCGATCGTAAAGAGCGTCGCACCCATCTCCTGCACGAGCACCTTGCGCGCCTCGGCCAGCGTGTCGACATAGGCGTAGTTGCCGTTGCCTTTGTCGGCCAGCAACTCCATCTTCGAATCCTTCGTGTTGCCAGTGCCGAAGCCGAGAACGGTGAGGAAGATGTTGTCCTTGCGCTCCGATTCGATGAGCTGTTCGAGATCGCCATCGCTCGAGGCGCCGACGTTAAAGTCGCCATCGGTGGCCAGGATCACGCGGTTGTTGCCGCGATCGAGAAAGTTCTGCCGCGCGACGTCGTAGGCGAGTTTGATTCCGGCTCCGCCCGCCGTCGATCCGCCTGCTTCGAGCGCCTGAATCGCGGAAAGAATCGCTCCTTTGTTTGAACCCGCGGTCGATGGAAGAACGAGTCCCGCGTTGCCAGCGTAGACGACGATCGCGACGTGGTCCTGCGGCCGCAATTGATTCACAAGAAGCTCGAGCCCCTGTTTTACGAGCGGCAACTTGTTCGGCTCCATCATCGACCCGGAGACGTCGATGAGGAAGACGAGGTTGTTCGGCGGCAGATCTGCGGTCTTCATCCGCCGTCCCTGCAATCCGACGAGCAGCATGCGATGCCTTGCATTCCACGGACACCCCGTCACCTCGGTCGTCACCGAGAATGGCTGCGCGCCGGACGGATCGGGATAGTCGTAAGTAAAGTAGTTGACCATCTCCTCGATGCGCACGGCATCGCGCGGAGGCCGCTGCCCGCTGGTCAGAAAGCGCCGGACGTTGCTGTATGCCGCACGATCGACGTCGACGGAAAAGGTGGAGAGCGGATTGTCCGCGACATTCAGGAATGGATTCTCCGCCAGCCTTCCGTACTCCTCGGTGTTGAATTGAGGTTCATTTGTCACCACCCCGATCACGCCACCGACGACGCCACCTTCGACGCCGCCCATGACACCTCCAGCAATGCCGCCTGCGAAATCATGCTTCGCGGCTGGGGAACTGACCCGGATCGATTCAGCGACCTCAATTGGCGCAGGCTGTTGCGCGGCGGGTTCGTACACGCCTGCCGTTGACGCCGTCTTGGGAGGCGGCGGAGCGAGCGCTGGTTTCAATTCGCTCTTGCACGAGACGAGCGCAAGGAGCGTGAAGAGAACTGCGGACAGGATCAAGACGATGCTGTCAAGTGTTGCGCGGATTTGCCGGTTTGCCATGACTTCCTCCGTTTCGTCCCGTTGGACACGGAGGAGGCGGAAAAGAAACCGCGGGTCTGCTGCAACTTGTCCGCACCTCAATCGGTGTGACCGCTCGCGAAGAACATTTATCCCATCTTGCAACGCCCCCTCATCCGGCTTCGCCACCTTCTCCCCCCGCAAAAACGCGGGGGGAGAAGGCGCTCGATTGGGAATGCGCTGAAAGAATGTGAGAACGGGGCTATCGGCGGCGTGCGTGGCGCGGTGGCGCTGTTGCACGCGCCACTTTCAACGGTGCACGTGCTGGTGTTGCGCGCGGAGCGGTCTGTGCGTGCGGGCCGGGATTCACTTGGCCGAGGTAGAACATTTTCAGGCCGGGTGTGGCGTAGGCGCCGTACGCGAGCTCGCGATTGATGAAGAGCGCGTCAGGCGAGCGATAGACCTTGCCATCTTCGACGTAGACGAATGTGCCGGCGAGACTCTGTTGGATGAACTGGCGCGCGGCGATTTCGTCCGCGGCAGGAACCTCGACGTTGGCGAGATGCACGACCTCCTCGGGGCCGCCAACGTGCGCGACGACGATCGTGCGGCTGTCGGCGACGCGGACGAAGCGTGCCATCGGCACGGCGGCCATGACGCTCGGAGCGAAGACAACAAGGGACACACAAAGAATGAGTGATTTCATAGTCGTTTTTGTGTGGTGCGTAAATACGGGGAAGCAACCGCGCAGGAAGGCGGTCTCGGTGGGAGGCGGGACATTAACACGAGTGTGCGACAATCTGCAACAGGATGGCGGGACGGGAGGGGAATCGGAAGCTGCCGCCGCGCGCCGGCTCATTCAAGTCGGTTGCGCTGCTGATGCTGATTCCGATCGGCGGCATCCTCCTCTTTTTCTTCTGGAGCTTTCTGAACAACGCGCTGTCGGTGCTTCCGCGACCAAAGCCTGCCGAAAAACCCGTCGTCACCGCCTCGGCCATCGGCGAACAGCACCGCGGCGACATCGTTCTCATTCTCGATGACGTCGGCTTCGATCATCAGCCGTTGTCCGAGGCGATGACGATCGATCCGAACGTGAACTTCGCCATCCTTCCGAATGGAAAACGCTCCACGGAGTTTGCGGCCACGCTGCACGGCCGCGGCTTCGAGCTGCTCTGCCATCTGCCGATGGAGCCGGAAGGCTTTCCGCGCATCTCGCCCGGCACCGGTGCGGTGCTGACGTCGATGTCCGACGCCGAGATTGCGCGGACGACGCGCGCGAATGTCGAGGCCATCCACTTCGCGCGCGGCGTCAACAACCACATGGGCTCGCGCGCGACCGCCGACCGCCGCGTGATGACCGACGTCCTCGGCGCGCTGCCGCAAGGGATGTACTTCATCGATTCGAAGACGACGGGCAATTCCGTGGCAGGATCGCTCGCTCATTCGATGAACGTGAAGACGGCATCGCGCAATGTGTTTCTCGACGATGCGCAGGACGACGCGTCGATTCGCCGTCAACTCGGCGAATTGTCGAAGGCCGCCGCGACGCACGGAATCGCAGTCGGTATCGGCCACATGTATCCGTCGACGGTGCGCGTTTTGACCGAAGACGCGCCAGCGTTGCGGGCAAACGGCTTTCGTTTTCGCCGCGCCAGCGCGGCAGTGGAGTAAGCGATGTTTACGTAGGTCGGACTCTCCAGTCCGACGTCACAAGCAGTCGGACTAGCGGTCTTGAGCGAGAAAATGTGTAGCAGATGAGTCGTATTTTCAAGCGGCGCATTTTTGCTGTTGGCTGAAGCGGGCGATTTGGCTCTCCAGAGAGGCGAAGGCGCGGCGGAGCGGGATCGATGCTGGG
>DATAMS010000157.1:0-2596 GCA_036260495.1 Thermoanaerobaculia bacterium | reverse complement strand
CAGCACCGCGTCGTCGCTGAAGCTGAAGTGATTGGCGCCGAGGATCGCGATCTGGAGTTTCTTGTCGCTGGGCAGGCGATCGAGAATGGATCGGACGTTCGCTTTGATCTTGAGGCTGTCCGGATCGGCGTCGCTGCCGTGGTCGCTCAGGAGAAACATGACCGGGTGCGGAACGCCTTCGTTGATGACAATGCCGTGCGGCGCTCCGTCGAGGTCGACGACCGCTCCGCAGCGGGGATCGTCGTGGCAGAACTGCAAAGCCATCGCCCCGCCGAGGGAGTGGCCGAACACGCCGACGCGGTTCAGATCGAGCCGGCCCGTGAACTTGCCTGAAGGATCCGATGCGTTCAATCGAGCGAGCTGGTCGAGGGCCAGGCCGATGTCTGCGCTCGCTGCGTTTTGCAGTTTGATGGCGAGCTGCTCCTTCTCCTTTCCAGCGAGGGTTTCCGGGTTGTTCTCCTGCGATCCGTGGATCACGCGCCCGTCGGGAAACGCGACGATTGAGTTTCGATAGGCCGCTTCGACGCTCACGACTATGTATCCATGACTGGCCAGATCCTCGGCGAGAGTCGTGAACGCGACCGAGCCAATCATGACGACCACCGGATAGGAACGATCCTTCGGCGATACGTCGGCGTCACGAATGCTATGGCTGCGGACCCGCGAGAAATCCCGCGTCAGGAGGTTGATCAAACCGACCCGCTGATGTTCGATCGCCGTCCGCAACGAAACGGGCAGATAGTCCTCGGGCACCGGCGGGGAATGTCGAGGCACGGCCGGATACCAGATCCACGCAAGAAATTCTCGTTTGGTTCCTGGCGTCGCCGCGAAGGCCTCCGTTTGCGAGGGATCACGCCACGTGTACGTCGCGCGGCCAACCGCGAAAGGCCCGGTGGGTCGTGGCAACTCCAGCGGCGTGTTGTGCTCCAGGCGGAGGAACACGTAGAGGACTGCGATCGCGAGCACGCCCAGAGTTGCCAGGGTCGCCAGCACCAGGAGTGTTTTCTTCAAGAGTCGGCGCATCGCGCCAGTTTATCGACAAGTACTTTGCGTCGCAATGTTAAATTCGCTGACGAGTAATGGGTACTCTGGTGAAGGCTCGCTCTACGCCACCGCGTCCGAGCGCGAGCTCGCAGCGAACCGCGCCCGAATCGCTTCCTTTGGCTCCGTCGGTGGCCACATCTTAAGGATCCGCACGAACGGATGGCTGGCCGCCTTGCCGCGAAAGTACGCTTCGTGATCCCACTCGACCTCGGCCATCGTCAGCAGGCAATCGATCATCTCGTCGTGACCGCACTCGGCGGCAAAGACAGCGGCGTCCTCGTACTCGACGATGTTGCCGCGCTCCAGCCGGCCGGCGCCGTACATCGGAGCGAACCAGCCGCCGACGTGACAGAAGCCAGCGATGAAGTGGCCGATCCACCAGAAGATGAATTCGCGCAGCGGGCTCGGCTTGCCGCCGAGTTGCCGCAGCAGTCCGCCAACGAGCTCGCGATGATGCCACTCCTCGGCTTCGATCTGGCGGATGTGCTCCCGTTCGCCCGGGTCCCGCACGCTGTGCCAATGTCCTCGGTACGCGTAGCCCGCTCCGAGCTCCGCCGAGTAGGCGATGCGGAGCTGGCGGACGAGTTTTGCGCGGGCGCCGGCGGGCATTCGCAGGGATTGTAGCCGCTCCGCTCCATGTATGATTCCGCGCCGATGGAGCACAACACAGCATTCGTTTTCCCCGGACAGGGAAGCCAGTACGCGGGGATGGGAAAAGATGTCGCTGCCGCCTTTCCCGCGGCGCGCCGCGTTTTCGACGACATCGACGCCGCCCTCGGCTTTTCCATCTCGCAGCTTTGCTTCGAAGGTCCCGACGATCAGCTCAAACTGACCGAGAACACGCAGCCTGCGATTCTCGCGGTGTCGTCCGCGATTCACGCGGTGCTCGAAGAGCGCGGCGCCACCCGGCGTGACGTCGTGGCCGGTCACTCCCTCGGCGAGTACAGCGCCATCGTCAGCGTCGGCGGATTGACGCCAGCCGATGCCGCGCAACTCGTGCGGATGCGCGGCCGTTTCATGCAGGAAGCGATGCCCGCCGGCAGCGGCGGCATGGCCGCGCTGATCGGTCCTAGCGTCGAAGAAGTCACGTCGATCTGCGAGGAAGCGGCGCAAGGCGAGGTCGTCTCGATCGCCAACATCAATGCGCCGGGCCAGATCGTCATCGCCGGAACGAAAGCCGGCATCGACCGGGCCATCGCCGTTGCCAAGGCTCGCGGCGTGCGCCGCGCCTTGCCCCTTCCGGTCTCCGCGCCCTTTCACTGCGCGTTGATGAAGCCGGCCGAAGAGCGATTGAAGCCGTTGCTCGACGACGCGCCCTTCAAAGATCTGTGGATGTCGCTGGTGTCGAATGTCGACGCCTCTCCGATCGGCACATCGACCGCGGTCCGCAACGCGCTCGTCCGACAGGTCGCGTCGCCTGTGCGCTGGGTCGAGTCCGTGCAGAAGATGGTGTCGATGGGCGTGCGACGCTTCGTCGAGATCGGACCTGGCGCGGTGCTGACGGGTCTCATCAAACGCATAGATCCATCCGTCGAGTTGATCAACGTCTCGG
>DATAMS010000153.1:0-6048 GCA_036260495.1 Thermoanaerobaculia bacterium | reverse complement strand
TCGATGCGGACACGTTGCGCTAGCTCTTCGAGCGCGGCGGCATCGTGCGTATCGATCGCCTCGCGAGTCGCGGCGAGTGCAAGCGCGCGGTACATCGCGCCCGTGTCGATGTGCGGAACGCCAAGCTCGCGCGCCACCATGCGGCTCGTGGTCGTCTTGCCGACGCCGGAAGGTCCGTCGATGGCGATGATCAGCGGCGCGGGCATGAGTGAGGATCAGCCGCGGCGGGCACTGCTTCGCGGAGGACGGGCGGGCGCGCGGCGCGATGGCGCTTTCTTGCTGCCGGCCGGTTTCTTTCCCGCCGCGATCTTCGGACGCGGCGTGGCCGGACGTGGTGATGGTGTTCTGCGCGTCGACGTGCGCGGAGCCGCTGCGCGTGCCGCCGCGGGCCGCGCTTTCGGACGCGCCGCGCGTTTGGCACCAGCCGCCGCCGGTTTCTTGTGCGAGACCGGACGTGGCGTTGCGCGCCGCGCTTTGACCGGCTTCTTCATCTCTTTCATCGTCTCCAGCATCTTCACTTCCTGTTTCGTCAGCTCGCGCCAGACACCGGGCGTGAGTTTCGGATCGGAGATCGGACCGATGGCGACGCGGCGCAGTTTAGAGACGGGATGCCCGATGGCCTGGAACATCTTGCGGATCTGCTGCGTGCGTCCTTCGCGCAGTTTCACTTCGAACCAACTGTTGCCTTCGTCGTCGCGCTTGCCGGTGGTGCGCATGCGCTCGATGTCGCACGGCAAGGTGCGCTTGCCGTCGATGGTGATGCCGCGGCGAAGTTTCTCGATCATCCGTTCATCGGGAACGCCGCGCACTTTGACGCTGTAGGTCTTCACCGATCCGTGTGTCGGATGCGAGACCTTGAACGCCAGTTCGCCGTCATTCGTCAGCAGCACCAACCCCTCGGAATGAAAATCGAGACGGCCGACGGGATAGATGCGCTCGCGAATGCCGCGCACCAGATCGATCACGGTGCGGCGGCCTTGCGGATCCTCCACCGTCGTCATCACTTCCTTCGGCTTGTACAAAAGGATGTAGCGATGCGGTTCGGCTTTGGTGATCAGCTTGCCGTCGACTTTGATGTGATCGCGATCCGGATCGGCGCGCGTTCCGAGCTCGGTGACGACACGCCCGTTGAGCGTGACGCGTCCCTCCCGGATCATCGCTTCGGCTTCACGACGCGACGAGACGCCGGCGTGGGCGATGATCTTCTGCAAGCGCTCTTGTTGCATCAGTCTTGTTTATCGTTGACGACTTCGGATTGTACCTCGTTCGTTGAAGGCTGCGCGTCGTCATCGCTGCGCACTTCATCGATCGTCGCTTCGACCGGCGATTCGATCGCTGCATTCTCATCGCCGGCATTCAACTCTGCGTTGAGCGCATCGTCGATCTGCTCGCCCTGTTCGAGCGGCACTTCGACACCTTCGGCAATGTGCGTCGTCTCGATGGCGAGAACGAGATCATCGTTGATCTGCTCACCGATGAGGTCTCCGAATTCTTCGAGGCGCGGCATGTCCCGAATGTCGTTGAGTCCGAAGTGAACGAGGAACTCGCGCGTCGTGCGATAAAGAAACGGGCTGCCGACGACGTTCTTTCGTCCAGCCACGCGGATCATGCGACGCTCGAGCAGCGTGCGAATCGTCTGGTTCGAATTGACGCCGCGAATCTCCGACACTTCCGGTGCGGTGATCGGCTGACGATACGCGACGATGGCCAGCGTTTCGAGTGCGGCGATGGAGAGACGGTTCTCACCCTTCTTCGCAAAATACTTCTTGAGGATGGGATCGTGCTCGGCGCGCGTAGCGAAGCGCCAGCCGCCCGCGGTCTGTTCGAGCATGAAGCCGCCGAGGCTGGCGTCGAGCGCGCGTTTGATCTCTTCAAGCTGCTCGACCACCGCTTCCCTCCCCTCGCCCGCAAACGCCTCGGCAAGTTCGTCGAGCTTCACCGGCTCATTGCTGACGAAGAGGATGGCCTCGAGGGCCGCGCGTAATTCTGTTGGTTCCATTGGCATGTTTTTCCAAATGATGAAGGACGAGGGAAACGTGATGACTGTCATTCCGAACCGGCGAAGCACGGAGAGGAATCCCCTTCCGAGTACGACGATCGCTGCGTACGACGGGGATTCCTCTCCGTCCTCCGCTTCGCTCCGGCGGTTCGGAATGACAGTCGCTCCACGTTCATCGTTCTTTTTCTAACTGTTGTCGAACATCTCGAACACCGACTCTTCGAGCGTCTTGTCGGTTCCCGCGATCAGGATCTCGCCGAAATTCTCGCTCTGCTTCAGGGAGATGCCGCCGAGTCGAACCAGCTCCAGCGTGCCGAGGAAGATCGCGATCAGCTCGTTGCGGTCGCGTCCTTCGAGAAACCACTGCAAACGAATCGGTGATTTCTCCTGAACCTTCGTGTACAGCTCGCGCATCTTGTCGCTGATCTTGTGAACCGTGCGGCGCAGCTCGATTGCTTGTGGGTGATTCTGTTTGTAGCGATTGAGTGCGGAACGAAACGCATCGATCAAATCGAAGAGGCCGACTTCGCTCATGTCGATCTCGGTTGCGTCGGTGCCGGGCAGCGACGTCGCCGGCCGCGGCCAGACGCCCATCCGAAGAACATCGAGCTCCGCGAACGATTCGGCGACGGCTTTGAATCGTTGATATTCGAGCAGACGATCGACGAGCTCCTGCCGCGGATCTTCGGCCTCGCCCTCGGTCTCGTCGTGCGGCAGCAGCATCTTCGACTTGATGTGAATGAGCAGCGCGGCCATGTAGATGTAGTCGGCGGCGACGTCGAGGCTCAGCTCCTCCATCGCATCGAGGTAGGCGGTGTATTGCTCGGTGACGAGCGCGATGGGGATGTCGTAGATGTCGATCTTGTGCTGCTTGATGAGATGCAGCAGCAGATCGAGCGGACCGTGAAACGACGGCAGCGTGACTTTCAGCGCGCCGCCGCTCTCCTCCTGTTCATCGGGAGGACGGTCATCAACCGGCTGTGAAACCGCCGGCAGCTCTGTTTGTTCGTCCGTCATCGTCGTCATCGCAACTCGGGGTAATTGAGTTTGATTGCATCGCGCACGAGCTCCATCGTCTGCTGGGCGCGCTCTCGCGCTTTCCGGTTGCCCTCGCGCAAGACATCCCAGACGATCGAAGGATCGCGGTCGATCGCTTCGCGCTTCTCGCGGATCGGACGCAGCGACTCGATCATGATCTCCGCGAGCAACTTCTTGTCATCGACGCAGCCGATCTGCGCCGTGCGGCATTCATGATCGACGCGCGCGATCGTCTCCTCGTTCGAGAAGAGTTTGTGGAACTGGAAGAGGTTGCACACATCTGGCCTGCCCGGATCCTTGCGGCGAATACGCTCGGGGTCCGTGAACATCGTCATGACCAGCGCGCGGATGTCGTCGGCACTGGCGGAGAGCGGAATCGTGTTGCCGTACGATTTCGACATCTTCCGTCCGTCCAGTCCCGGAACTTTCGGCGTCTCGGTGAGCAGCACCTGCGGCTCGGGGAAAACATCGCCGTAGAAATTGTTGAAGCGCCGCACGATCTCGCGCGAGATCTCGAGATGCGAAGCCTGGTCCTCACCCACTGGAACGAAGTTCGCCCTATAGATAATGATGTCGGCCGTCTGCAACAGCGGATAGCCTAGAAAGCCGTAGGTATTCAGCTCCTTGTCCTGAAGCTGATCCTGCTGATCTTTGAATGTCGGCACGCGCTCCAGCCACGGCAGCGGTGTGACCATCGACAAAATCAGGTGCAGCTCGGCGTGTTCCTTCACCTCGGACTGGATGAAGATCGTCGCCTTGGCCGGATCGAGCCCCGCTGCGAGCCAGTCGGCGACGGCATCGAACGTCGCCTGCGTGATCTTCGACGTGTCGGCGTAGTCGGACGTCAGCGCGTGCCAGTCGGCGACGAAGTAGTAGCAGTCGTAAAGATCCTGAAGACGGACCCAGTTTCTGACCGCGCCGAAGTAGTTGCCGAGGTGGACGCGGCCCGTTGGTCGGAGGCCGCTGAGGACGTACTGGGGTTGTTTGCTCAATGCTGACTCGTGGCTCGATCGGGGGTCTGCCGCGATTCACATCGCATCGCAGTACGCGCTCCGGAAATTTGGAGGCGGAGTGTAGCAGAAAAGCGAATCATCGACTCCGCGTCATCTGTCGTTCACTTCGCTTTCGACTCCCTATTCGATTGACATGGTTCTGTACGGCGCTGTACAGTCTGACGACTATGAGCCGCATCGCACGCAAAGGTGCTGAAGAAGCGCGAAATCAGATGCCGGCGCTGCTGGAAGCCGCCGAAAAGGGTACGTCCACGATCATCACCCGACACGGTCATCCGGTTGCCGCTCTCGTACCGCTCGATCAGTTCTCAACTAGAGGCCAGCAAAAGGCGCTTCTACCGCTGAAAGGAACCGGGCGCGGTCTGTGGGGAAAATCGAGTACGCGATCGATACGCGCCCTGCGTGACGAATGGAACCGATAGACATTTCCGCCCTGCCGCCGGATGCGCTGCTCTTTCTCGACTCGGCACCGATCATCTACCTGCTCGAAGACCATCCCCGCTTCCGGCGCCGGTTCGAGCCGGTTTTCGAAGCACATGCAGAAGGCCAGGTCCGGTTCGCGGTTACGACGATTACGATCGCCGAAGTCCTGACCGGTCCCCTCAGCGCGGGCGAGGAAGTGCTGGCACGAAGGTATCGCAGCATTCTCGAGTCATGGCAAGTGGTCAATCTGGACGCCGCCATCGCCGAGAGTGCAGCGCGGATGCGCGGTTTGTTTCGTCTGAAGCTCGCCGATGCGGTCCAGGTTGCGAGCGCACTCGCGATCAATGCGGACGCGCTCGTAACGCATGATCGAGACGTTTCGAATGTGACCGGGCTCAGAGTGATCTCGTAGCGAAAGGGGTCAGGTCGAAACCGAAACTGACGACAGCTTGCATCGAACGGAGTATTCGTAGCGGGTGTAGTCAGTTGCGGTTTCGACCTGACCCCTTTCGCTTAGACTTTAGACCTGACCCCCAAGCCACTCGCTCGTTAGAGTGACCGCAGAAAGGCGACGAGTTGCGCTTTCGCGCTTGCTGTGAGTGCGGCGAAGCGGTCGCGCGACGCTGCTCCCTGACCGTCATGCGCGCCGATGGCCTGCTCCAGGGTCGTGGCGCGCGCGTCGTGCAGGTAGCGGTTGATGAACCGCAGGCCCCATAGCGGCTCCGTGCGCATTTCCGTTCCGCTCGAACTGGCCATCTCCAAATCGTCGCCGAGGCTGCCCATGTCGTGGAGGAGGAAGTCGGAATAGGGATGGTAGGTCTGGTGATCAAGTGAGGCGATGGGGCTCGATCCGCTGGTGAGCGTGGCGGTGTGGCACGCACCGCAGCCAACCGATTGAAAGAGTTGCTCGCCGGCGATTGAGTCAGGCGTCTGCGGTCCTCGGTTTGGAGCGGCCAGCATCAGCATGAAATCGGTCATGGTCAATGGACCATTGCCGGTGTCATTGATGCCAGGTGCAGGATTGAAGGTCAGCTCTGCGCAGTTGCCTTGCGGACAATTTTCGTTCGGAAAGTCCGGAGTGGTGACGCCGATCTCGTTCACGAGCGCGTCGCCGGCGAATTGAAAGAGAGTCGGAACCTGGGCCTTCCAGCCGAACCGTCCGACGGTTTTCGTGCCGGCGCGGATGTTGTCTGTCATGTTGACGCGTCCAACCACGCCGTCGCCGCGGGCGGCTTCCGCGGCCGCGAGTGCGATGAAGTCGGCGTCGGGAGTGGCATCAACCAATCCAAGGCCGTACAGCGGTGTCGTTCGCCGGCGGACAACGATCGTCGCTTCCGCCGGAACTCGCTCCGGCGTGTAGTTGTGCTGCGATCCGTTGCCGCCACCGATCGCATGATCCTGCAGGAGCGAGCCGCCCAGCGCCGTCAGCGGATCGTAGGCGCCGTTGACGCGCCGTGCAAACCGCGTCACCACTCGCCCGCTCCCCCCGCCGCTCGCGGGAGCGTTGTGACAATCGGAGCACGATCGCTCGTTGAATACGGGCCCGAGGCCGGTGGCATTCGTCGCATCGCGGTT
>DATAMS010000125.1:0-3397 GCA_036260495.1 Thermoanaerobaculia bacterium | reverse complement strand
CCTTCGCTCCGAAGATGCACAGCACGTTCTGACCGCGCAATTTCTCCACCTCCGGTTTCACGGCGAGCATCGGTTCTTTGTGCTTGTAAGCGTTGAGACTCCATGCCGGCGAGTACTTGAAATCGATCGAGGGCTCCAGGCCGAGGAGGGCGATGAGTTGGGTGGAGGCGCGAAGATCGGCGGGAAGACGGGCGGCCATGAATGGCAGGACGTCGGCGCCGCGCGAGTAGCCGATCAGCAGCACTTTGTTGCGCTTCCACTGGATCCGGTAGTAGCGAATGATGCGCTCGAGGTCACAGGCCGATTCGTCGGGCGTGCGCCGCGTGCGGTAGTAGTCCGAGGCGATGAAGCCGACGATCGGAATGCCGGCGGCGCGAAGGCGGTCGGTGATCTTGCGGTCGATGCGCCGCCAGCCGCCGTCGCCGGTGATCATGATGGCGAACCGGTCGCTGGGAACTTTGGCACCGAGGGTCACCACCGGCAGCCCGGCGATATCGGCGCGCGCCGCGCAGCGTTCGTCAGGGGCTTGGGCGCGCCCGGTGGCGGCCACGAGAACGAGAAGTAGTAGCGCGATTCGTTTCACTTGAGGTGCTCAATGATGATGCGGCCAAGGTTGTCATAGCCGCCGTCGAAATGGTGTGCGCCCTTGAGCGTGATGACGTCGATGTGCGGACGGCCGGTCAGCTCGCGGCAGAGCGAATCATGATCATCCTCACCCGAAAGACAAAGGATTCGATGCGCGCCGAGCTTGGCGATCTCCGGCATGACCGCTTCGCCCGCCGAACTGCTGCGCATCCAGTCGGCGACGTGAAACTCGAACTCCACCTTCGGGCTGGGACCGAGCAACACGATCGCGCGAATCTTGGCCTGCGTATCTGCCGGCAGCCGGCTGATCATGGCCGGCAGAACGTCGGCGCCGCGGGAGTAACCGGCCAGCAAAACGCGCGACTTGTGCCACTGGCCGAGGTATTGATCGATGATCGTGTGGAGGTCGCGGGAGGCGCTGTCCGGCGTGCGCTTCGACCAGAAATACTGGAGCGCGTTCAGCCCAACCACCGGCATTCCCTCGGACGCGAGGACCTTCGAGATCTCCTTGTCGATCGCCGCCCAGCCGCCGTCGCCGGAAACGAAAACGACCAGCGTGTCGGACGCGCCGCGCGTGGCGGGCACTTCGACCAGCGGAAGTTTCGGTGTCGATGCGGAGAGCGATGCAGCTCGGGCGAGCAGCAACAGAACCATGAGTGTCTTCATACGGACCGGCGGGCAGAACAAGGCACCCCCGTTTCGTATTCACGAATCGATTGAATCAGTCGATCAGTTGAATCCCGCCCGTCACCGGCTTCGAGGAGGCCGCGGCAGGCGTTCCGGCATCGATCACGTGTGAGAGGAAGAGGTCCGTGTCCGGCTTTTCGTCGGGAGTGAATCCGATGACGAGGTAGCGCTGCGGCTGCGGCAGGTACTTGTACGCGTGGCCCCACGGATCGCGCAGAAGCGATGGCGAAAGGTAGAGCGGGACGAGATCCTGAAGCCTGGCCGGAAGCCGTCCGTTGATGACGTTGTACATCTCGAGAGACTGTCCGATCTGCTCGATCCGCTCGATCGAGATCGCTTTCCGCGTTTCCTCGACGGACGACGATCGATGCGCCGGTCCAAGCGGGTGCAGCGAGTTGAGCGGATTGCGGAACGACGTGGCCAGCGAGAGAAGGGCGAGCAGTGCCAGCACGGCTACGAGCGGCAGCGGCACCGGCGTCTCGGCGACTTCGTCCTCGTCCAACGGCGTCATGTGCGCGAGCACTTCCGCGGCCTTGCCCCCGCGAACCTCTTCGATCAGATCGCGCGTCAGGAGCTCGTACAACGCCTTCGCGGTGTCGAACTCCGGCAGCTTCGACAGCTCCATCACGCCGGTGACCGACGTCGTGCCGTCGACCATGTCGTAGATGGTTTTCTCGTCGCGCGAGATGCGGACCTTGTCGGTCAGTGCCGGCTTGCGGCGGCGCGTGGGCGCGGCATCGAAGTCGACCTCGTCCGCCTCTTCGCTGGCTCCGGCGACCACGATCTCCTGATCTGTCATCTTCTTGCGGAAGACCATGTCGTACGAGCGGATGCGTTTCTCGATGATCGGCCACTCGTCGATCATCCGCGCGCCTTCCATCAGGATCGATTCCGCGCTGACCGGAACGACGTAATCGCGGTCGTACTCGATCGTCGTTTCCTGCGAGAAGTGGTAGTCGCCGTCTTTCCAGCGGAAGAGGCGGAAGACGATCTGGAGAATCTGAAGCTGGAGCGCCTGCTTGAGCGATTCGATCGAGATGATGCCGTAGTGAACGAGGATGAATCCGAGCCGCTGCAGCGTCTCTTTCTGAATCTCCAGCGCCCGGTTGAGCTGATCCTGCGTCAGCAACTCGCTGCGTAGGAGCACATGTCCGAGACGGTTCTCCAGGCGATGGCTGATCGAGTCGGCGCCGACGACTTTGCCATCGAGGAATGTCACCGTCACGGTGTCGTCCTTGCTGCGAAGCGTCAGAACTCCGGTCTTTCGCTGCAGACCGATGAGCTGAAAGATGTCGGCGAGACTGAAATCTTTGAGTGTGCCTTCGAGTGCCATATCAAACCATCATCAAATCGAGTTGATGTTCCTCCGATACACCGGCAGCGTAATGAACAACCAGAGTGCGGCGGCGAGGACGATGGCAACGATGCGGACGATCGTCCTGGCCGTATCTCCCGGCGCCAGAACCGGCGCGAGCCGGCCCGAAAGAATCGCAAGCGAAACGAAAAACGCGAACGCGAACGAAGCAACGGCGCCTTTGAGAGCGTGCCCTTCGATGACTTGCGCGGAGCCCGGCAGAAAGGTGGCAAGCCAGCGATTCCGCTTCAGGACGGCGTGCTGATGCTCGTTCACTTCTTCGAGCTTGGATCGCTTCGTCGCCGCCGAAACGCCGTCGCGCTTCAGGTAGATATGAATGCACTGCGTGCAGAAGGTCGTGCTCTCCCGCGCCGACTTGCAGCGAAGGCAGAACGTCCGTCCGCACTTGAAGCAGGAGCCTGCGAATCCCGCACGGCGTCGCTTGAGAAAGAGTAGCGGCGCCAGAATCAGAGTGAGGATCGCACCGGCCGTCAGCGGATTGCGCATGCTTTCCACCGGATCGAACCACGCGTAGTTTCCGAAGAGCGAGCGTGCGATGCCTTGTTGGGCAATGTCCGAGGAGACGGTCCAGGCCTGCGAAATGCTCGGGTGGTAGAGAACGACTTCGAGTTTCTGCGAACGCAATTCCGACGACGAGAGCCGTTCGATGAGGCCGCGGTCGATCTTCTTGGCCTGATCGAGTTTCTGCGCCTGCTGGTCGAACTTGTACAACTCACCGAGAGCGATCGATTCGTCATAAAACGCGATCGC
>DATAMS010000077.1:0-4786 GCA_036260495.1 Thermoanaerobaculia bacterium | reverse complement strand
CGCCGGTTTTTGAAACTCCAGTTCGTGTCTTTGTGGGTTTCCCGTATCGCTCGACAAAAACATCCTTCAGGTAGTCGAATTCGTTTGTGTATTGCGTCAGGCGGACCGCCACGAACTGATTTCGAGAATTAAACGTGAACTCCGGGACCGTGTTGATTTGACCGATGGGTATCACGTCGCCTGAGCACTCTGTGTCGTCTTTGTCTTGTGGGTAGCATTTTATGAACTTAAACATTGCATCGGCGGCCTGGAGTGACGATCCGAACGGCACCCTTTGAAATGCAGTTGGTTCCTTCGCCCACTTCGCTGGAGACTTCACATCGGTGGCTAGGTGGACTTCTCTGGGCTCGACTGCGGCCGGCCCACTTGGAGGGGCTGATGGCCTCGACTCCGAAAGCGGCCGTTTGGTCGGCTGCGGCTCACGATCGCATGCGCTGATCGCGCCAAATACTGCGAGGCTAACGAAGAAGATTCGGAGCGTCGCCCCGGGCGGCACCGTTCCAGCTATGGTTGCTCTCACGGGATCGGATAGTACTCCTTCCCAGCGCCGCTGGAGTTGCCAGGAAAGACACTCCGACGGCTAAGCGCAGCCCAAAGCACCGAATCGTTTTCGCATTACGCCTTGGAGAACCGTTCCGTTCTTCATAGATTCACGACGTCTATCTCGTCCGGCTAAGACTCGGGCTGCAGCGCCTAGGTTGGGTTAAGATCGGACGATGCCGAGTTCGGACGAGGTGCTTTCACTACTCGTGAATGATGCGGTATTCCTCCGGTTCGCATGGGACAACCACCGGTTTCTTTTTAGAGAGAGCGAGCGCGTGACAGTGCTGAACGCTGCCGCCGCCTCATTTTTCTCGTGGACAGAAATGCTGCTTGTGGACGACGTGCTTATGAGGATCTCCCGACTGACTGACCCGGCAGGGAACCCACACCAAGAGAACCTCACCCTTGAGGGTCTGCTTCGTGCTACTAATTGGGAGATGTCCGATCCTCCAAAAATGGAGCGGTTCCGACAGAAACTTGCGGAAGTGGCCACATGCTGCAAAACCTGTCGTGCGCATAGGAACAAGCGACTGTCACATAGCGATTTCAAAGTAGCCACGAAGCAGACGCCGCTCCCGACCGTCACGATCGGCGATATCGACGGCGCCGTGAAGGCGATAGAGCGCTTCATCCAGGAAGCCTTCTCGGCGATTCGGCCGAACGAAAGCCAATCTTTCCAGATCATCGACGGTGAGAAATACGTTACCGAGTTGATTACGTATCTTACTAACCGACCGTCGCGCCGTATGCACGATATTATTTCAACAATTCTTATCTTTGGCGATGACTGGGCAGAGTTGCACTGCGGCTATTGCGGCGAGAGGAATACCTCGTATTTTCCTGGCGCAGACAAGCTAGACGGAGAGCGACTTCGATACTGGCACTTCGGCAGTTGCTGCTACGTCGTAGGTAATGAAAGTGTCGTCCTGAAGGTGGTGAGCGAAGCTGACCCGTCTGCCACGACCGTGACAGTCAGTCTGGCCAAGAACTGAGGCGTCCAACGGGGACCACATGCCCAACACCTCACTTCGGAATCGGAATGCTCCCCAGCAAATACTTCAAATCATCATCCCGCCAGCGGATGCCGCCTCCGAATGTGAAGGCGGTGTGATTGAGGACGTTGTCTACGCCGCTGCGGATGAAGATTGTGGGGGTGGTTGGTTTTTCCTGGCGGAAGACGTATTCGCCGAAGAGGCGGACGTGGGGGTTGTTGTCGCCGTTGCGGTGGCCGAAATCGAAGACTTCGCCGGTGGCGCGGATGCGGTTGTTGAAGAAGTAGTCAACGCCGGCGCCGCCTGAGGAATCGATCATGCCGAGGCGGACGGCGAACGGGGCGATCGTCCAGCCGGCTTGGGCGGAGACCAGGAACGAGCGATCGAAGCGAGTCTGTTGCGTGATTGTCGTCTGTGATTGGCCGGTCGCGGGATTCGTTACGGTCTCTTCAATCGTCTTATCGCGACGCTTGCCGTATGGCGTGTCGGCGAGCTCGATGTTGTAGAAGCGATTGTGTTCGGGATTGGGGTTCAGTCGCAGCCAGACGGCGGAACGCGAATTACCCAACTTATCGTTGCCATCCTGTTGTGCGGGCAAACCGGCGTAATAGTCGCCATTGAGGCCGAGGTCGAGTTGCATTCTGCTGGCGCGGCCGAGCGTGTTGCGCAACTCGTTTACGCCGCTCTCGACGGAGCCGAGGGCCGCGGTGAGGCGGTCGTGGGCTTCGTTGCTGTAGAGAAGTTTGCCAACGGTTCCTTCGCCACTGCGGATTTGTCCGGTCACTGCATTGAGATTGTCGGATGTCGTTTTGAGATCGGCGGAAAGCGTGCGGAGGTTTTCGACGATGTGGCGGACGTCTTCACGATTCTCGCCGACGGTGCCGTTCATCTGCGTGGCCATGCGGTCGATCGAAGCGGCCAGCCGCGGGATCTCGACGCGCAGCGATTCGCTGATGACGCGCGCATTGGCGACGGTGGCGTCGACGTTGGTCCGGTTCGCTGCGATCAGATCGCGCACCTGCTCCGTAATCGTGCGGACGTTCTCGACGATGTCGACGAGGCGCTGTTGCCCGGCGGGTCCGCTCGTCGCGGCACGCAACGAGGCGGTAATCGCCTTCACATCGTTCGCGATCGCGGCGACCTGATTGGTGATGTCGTCCATCGACGCTGGCTGCGTTCCGTGAAGCACGACACTCTGCTCCTGCGGAATGACCGGCGCATTCGACGGGCCGGGATCGAGCTCGACGTACTTCTCGCCGAGGAGTCCGAGGTTGGCGACGTGGGCGACGGCGCCGGGATGGAGCACCACGTCCGGATCGATATCCAGCGTCACCTCGGCTTTGCCATCCGGGCGCAGCTTGATGTTCGACACTTTTCCGACGCGCACGCCGGCCACGCGTACGGCCGATTTGTTATCGAGGCCGGCGACGGAGTCGAAGAGCGCCGTCACTTTGCGCGCGCCGGTGCCGTGACCGATCTGCACGTCTTCGATCTTCAGGACGAAGTACCCGAGGATCGCCAGAACGATGAGCATGAAAACGCCGACTTTGGCTGCGGATGGCATGGGTGTGGGGGGTGGGAGTGGGTAGTTGGGTGTGGGAGAAAGGCTCCCGCTTCCAAGCCTCACTTCATACGTCCCGTTCCTTTCTCAAAAATCAGTTGTCGGGGTTCGCGTGTCGGGTGTCGCGTGTCGTAGTAAGTCCTGGCGAAACACTTGGCTTGTCGCTCCCACACCCCACACCCTACTCCCCACTCCCCACTCCCCACGAAAACCGGCTACGACTCCCGACCCCCGATCCCCGACTTCCGCGTAACATCGATCCCGGCCCGTCGCAGCATCTCGAAAAGCAAAGCAAGTGGTAATCCAACTACGTTTGTGTAACTGCCGTGGATGGAGTCGATGAACATGCCGCCGATGCCTTGTACGGCGTAGGCGCCCGCTTTGTCGAGTGGTTCGCCGGTGGCGACGTACCAGGCGATCTCGCGCTCGTCGAGCGGCAGCATACGCACTTCCGATTCGGCCACACGCGTTTCGCGCCAGTCGCGAGCGGTGTTTTGCAGCGTGACGCCGCTGTAGACGATGTGCGTTTTGCCGGCGATCAAGCCGAGCATTCGCTTGGCGTCATTCGCGTCGAGCGGCTTTTCGAGTAGTTGATCGCCGAGGAGGACGGTGGTGTCGGCGGCGATGATCCATGCGTCGGGATGGCTGGCGGCAACCTTCGCCGCCTTGTCGCGCGACAACCGCGCCACATACTCCTCGGGTGATTCGCCGGGCTGATGAATCTCGGGGACATCGCTCGGAATGACGTCGAACGAGAGCCCAATCGATGTCATCAGTTCGCGTCGCCGCGGCGACTGCGAAGCAAGGATGAAGCTCATCGCGCCAGCACCAGGCTGATGCTCAGCACGACGATGAAGCGCGCCTCGGTGACGATGCGATAGATGATGCGGATCCCTTCGCTGCGATAGCTCCAGTAGCCGCGCAACGGCTCGAAGAGCGGCGCGCCGATAATTGGATCTTCGTCGATGGTCTCGAGCGCTTTGGCGGTCGTGGCGCGTTGTTCGTCGGTGAGCGCGCGCCAGTCTTTCTCAACGCGCTCGGCGAAACGGAGGCGGTCATTCCACATGAGCGCGAAGTCTACTCGCGAAGGGATTTGAAGGTCGCCACCGAGCCGGTGGCGGTACAGCCGCCGGGCCGGCGGCGCTACGCTTGCCTCGCGTGTCAACCGATTATCGGAAACGAGCGCCGGCGTAGCGCCGCCGGCTTGGCGGCTGGATCGCCGGCGGCCCGCCGGCGGTTTATTCACCAAGCAGATCTTCGGCAGCCAGCATCGCGCCACGCAGCACCTCGGTCTCCCCTTCTTCGATGGCGGCACGGAGCGGCGCGTCGTCGGCGATGTCGATCGTTTCGCGAAGGGCGAGGTATTCATCGTGCGAGATGAGGATGGCGATGGAGCGGTCGTTTCGCAGGAACGTGGTGCGGTTGCCGGTCAGCTCGCATTCGCCGACCAGCGCGCGAAGGTCTTCCGAGACATCGAGGATGTCGAATCGCTTGTCCATCAGCGCTTGTCATTTCCGAAAAGCGATTGAAGATACGTGCGGAACTCGCTGCCGACAGCGGGGTGGCGCAGCGCGTAATCGACGGTCGCTTTGAGATAGCCGAGTTTCTCGCCCGCGTCGTAACGCTTGCCCTCGAAGACGTAGCCATAAAAGTCGCCGGTCCGCACCAACTCGCGCAGTGCATCGGTGAG
>DATAMS010000071.1:0-10587 GCA_036260495.1 Thermoanaerobaculia bacterium | reverse complement strand
TGCGGGTGAAGGTGCCGTCGGGCAGTGTGTAGCTGATCCGCACTTCATCGGAAGAGAGGCTCGTGCCGGTGGAGCTCAACAGGCGGCCATAGATCTCCGCCTCATCCGCGTTCAGCGCTCCATGCACGGTCGTATCGTGGTTGTTGTCGCTTCCGTAGTAGACGACGAAATAATGATCGTTGACCGAGTCCCACGCCACTGCCGGATCGTGTGCGTTGTAGCTGTCGAACGCGTCGGTGGCACCCATATGGCTGATGCGGAACTGTCCGACCGTCGCGCCCGTCGCGCCGTTCACACGATTTCCGTAGATCTCGGTATCGTTGCGCACACCGAGCGTGTCGTCATCACCGTTCCATACGACGAGATATTCATTGTCGGTTGCGTTGTAGACGACGTCCGGCGAGTTTGCGTGATAGAACGGCCCGGATGCGCTGAACGAGCTCCCCATCGTGCTGATACGGATCTCGTTGCCCGTGACGGTCCCGCTGCCGCTCACGCGCTGCGCCCAGATCTCCTGCTCGCCGTTGTCGTCCTCGCCGGTGAAAACGACGAGATATTCATTGTTCGTGCTGTTGTACGCGACCTGAGGAACGCCGGCCGTTCCGCTGCCTTCGCTTCCCATCGTCGTGATGCGGAAGTCATTCGTGCCGATCTCAGGATCGATCGTGACCGGATAGACCGCGCCGGCCAGAGCTTCGCCGCTCAGCGTGATCTTCGTGGACGCAGCGGTGACTTCCATCGTCGCGGCTATGGGCGCGCCGCAGGCGTCGAACACCATCACTCTGCCGAGCGAGACCACACCATTCCGGTCCCGCCACGTCCAGCCCCGTTTCGATGGCAGGAAGCGTCCCTCCGTCGCCACGGCGCCTTCGATCACGACGTCGCCACTGCCGAGGCGCTCCGGGATTACGAATTCCTGCTCGACGGTACGGTCTTTCGCCACGTAACGCTCGATGGCAGGACCTCGCTCGTAAACTGCGGCCGAGCGGTCGCTGGTCACGCGCGGCTTCACATCTCGCGCGAACGGAACGTCTTTGCCTCCGGCGGTCATGCGCGTAGGCCGCCACTGCCACGCGGGACCGCGCAGAGGCCGGAACGACAGTCCGCCGGCAGTCAGATCTGCGAAGTGTTCCGTACCTGACAGCACCGCCCCCGACGGGGTGACGCTGACCGCGCGATCGCCAGCAACGGCGAGCCGGGCGCAAATCAATGCAGACACGGCGAGCACGGCAACCGTAGTGCGACGGTACATGTAAAGCCCCCATTTCCAACGATGAAGAATCTCCCACGTAAGGTACCGTCTTGAGGACGAATTCCTTCAGGCGGCTTGCTTTCCGCGAGATGGAATGGCGATAAAAAAGGGGAAAATCCATCCTGGCGATCGCATGGGATCGTCGCACGGGTTCGCCGTCTGTTCGCCTGACCGATGACTTCTCCGGCGCAGCGCCAGCGTCCCTTCACCATCACAGAAACGTCGCGGCCGGCAATGTCGGCTACATACCGCGCAGCATGTCCGGCCCTCGCAGGAGAGTGCTGGTGATGGGATCGTGGACCGGTGCGTACGAAGATCGTCACGAACAGTGGTCAAACTCGATCGCGCGTTTGAGCGCCAGGCCCCGGCCGCAAAGCGAGCTCGCAAGAGGCTTGAACAGGTCGCGAAGGAAAACGAGCAGAGAAAGACGACGGCCGCTGCACCTGCGACTACGGGATTTGAACCTGCGTAACCCCGCCGTAAGGGGCGTCCCGGTCATCGAGAGAATCACCCGATCGCCTGGACCACGGGATCCGGCCGCGGCCGCCGGGACGCGATTCAACGCGGGAAGGGAAGCGGTCATTTGTCGCGGGTGGCCCGGCTTGGTCCAGCAGCCAGTACCCCCAGCGCCGGATGGGGCCAGGCCTTTGCTCGTTGATTCAGCGAGACAAGATCAAAGGTCTAGCGCGCTGGATGGGGCCAGGCCTTTGTTCGTTGATTCAGCGAGACAAGATCAAAGGTCTGGCCCTCACAACGCGCTCACATCGCGAGAAAAATGGGCGACGCTCGATCGAAGATCCTTGTGTCGCCAGAAAACACGGTCCGGATGCTGCCGATTCGGATTCGGCCACGTTCTTTCGTAGCTTCTCGTTGAACCGGAATGCACGAAAAGCGCATTCAGAAGAGCATGTGTTTCCCGGTTTCAGCCCAACAGCAGGAACAAGGCAAGCGTCTGCAGCGCGGGAGTATCCGCGGCTCGATGATCACAACCCGAGTGAGAGTCTCAGGCGCGCAATTGTGCGATCGCGCAGTCCTTATGGGTGAGCAGAGTCGTGTTCGTACTGAACGAAAGCTCGCACGCCTTGATCAGATTCGAAATATGACCTTCGCTCCTGAGCCGGAGCGAGGCTGCAATCGTTCGTAACGCCACGAGACCTTCATGCCACCCGATCCAGGCGATGAGGCCTCGAAGTATGTTCCCGGGCGTCTGGCGGATCGATTCCGCCGTCTCGCCGGCAGCCTTCGCTACTGCATCGACGATCTCGTACATCTTCGGCCGTCCGATGGCGCGCTGCGTCCGTGGATGATCAGTCGATCGCGGCTTGGTCTCAACCTTCTTGCGCATCTCCTTCGACCACGCCTCCGTTCCGAGGTAAAGCTGATTCGTCAACTTGTCCCACAGCCGGTCGTCACACCCGATTTTCGCCAGGACAAACTCACGATACGCTGCCTGCGCTGTCTCGCGTTCGGGACCGAAGAGGTTATCGACTGCGGCGAGATCGAGCCAGTCCGGCGCCGCTTCCAGTCCAGCCGAAGCGCGGTAACTCGACCAACGGTAATCCTCCGGACGGGCGCACATATTCGCGCGAACGGGGTTGAGGGCGACGTAGCGCAACACATCAGCAAAGTACGCCTCCTTTTCGATGAGTAGCGCTTTGAAACGCCCTTGGTACAAATGCCCGCATCGCTTGTGAATGCGGTTGTACCAATTGACGTAGGCGCTATTGAGCCATTGCATCCCCTTGGACAAATTGGGC
Source organism: Thermoanaerobaculia bacterium (assembly GCA_036260495.1). Taxonomy (GTDB): domain Bacteria; phylum Acidobacteriota; class Thermoanaerobaculia; order Gp7-AA8; family Gp7-AA8; genus JADGNZ01. The sequence continues at coordinate 7,578 of DATAMS010000071.1, read as the reverse complement.
TCCGCGATCTGAATGACGAGGTGAAAATGGTTCGTCATCAACACCCACGCAGTGACCGACCAACTGAATCGCTTCGCGGCTTCTCCAAGGAAAAGGAGAAACGTCTGGCGATCCTGGATCGTGCGGAAGATGGGTCTCCGTTCATTGCCGCGGGAGGTGACGTGGTACAGCGCATCAGCGAACTCGAGTCGTAGTGGTCTTGCCATAGTGCGACCGAGGATCCCTCGGCATTGTCAAGTTCGCCGAGGAATCTACGCGGTGTGGAGAAAAAACGCTCCGACCTCCTCGGAATGGTAAAAAACGATACGAGTAGTAGAGCGCGTCGAGGAAGAGAGCGGTCGAGAAATCCTGCCCAACGCGTTTCTCAGTTCCGAGCCCGAAGGTCTGGCCCCAGCGTTTCCACCAGCGTGGGGCCAGACCTTCGCTCGTTGATTCAGTCGGACACGATCGAAGGTCTGGCCCCAGCGAAACGAGGACCGGACCGGCCCCAGCGAAACCAGGACCGCAGCAAGTCGATCTTCGCGACGGCGAGAAACGCATCTCATTTCGCCCGTAAACGAGCCGGTACGCAAATCGCTGCGCCCATGCTCAACGAAGCGCTCGAAGTGATTTCCTCACACCCGGCAAAGCGTGCAGTGCCGAGTGTGACCGCATCACACGGCGAAGCTGTCATCGGCGTTCGAGTGCTGATGAGCGGCAGAGCAGCGTCTGTGGTCTGTACGACGATGCTGCCGTAACCTTTCCTCCGCTTGCAACGTTTGCCACGAACGTGGGGCCAGGCCTTCGTTTGTTCATTCAGCAGGATACGATCGAAGGTCTGGCCCCTTAACGAAAGGCCCTGGCCCCCGGCGAAGGCCCCCCTAACGACGGCGAAGGCCCCCCGGCGAAAGTGGCGACACGCGCGCCATGGGGCCAGACCTTCGTTCGCAGATTGGTCCGGTAATGACCGAAGGTCTGGCCCTCCTTGCGAGCGATCCAAGGTCTGGCCCCTCGCGAGTGATCCCTCTGTTACGGAGCGGGCCGGGCCTGTTGATTGCTGACTTCACCATACGGCTGGCACAATGCGATCAGAAACGAGGCGATATCATGGCGGAGAGTATGAAGAACCCTAAGCAAGCGGCTGCGAAACCCGCGTCCCGGCTTCTCGATAACCGTACTCCTGACTCGGGGGATTTGCGCGAGGAGACCCTGGAGCGCATGCGAAAGCTCATCCTGGAGGCGGACCCCGAGATGATCGAAGAGCGGAAATGGAAGAAGCCATCGAACGCGATGGGGGTTCCGGTTTGGTCGCACAACGGGATTGTCTGCACTGGCGAGACCTACAAGAATGCGGTAAAGCTCACGTTCGCCCGCGGGGCCAGCATTCCGGACCCATCGCATCTCTTCAATTCCAGCCTGGAAGGCAATACGCGAAGGGCGATCGACATCCCCGAGGGAGAGAGGGTCGATACGCGGGCATTCAAAGCGCTTGTAAAGGCCGCGGTTGCTCAAAACGGCCCGGCGCCAAAGAAGCGGTAACCGATCAAAAACAGCCCCCGAACCTCGCGCGGTTCAAGCAGGTCGCCTGTCCTGCGCGAGCGCTTCAAGCGTCTCACGATCGAGCGTCGATAAGCGTCGATCCTTTGATCGGGATCAGTTTTTTCTCACGAAACATTCTTCAGACCACTACAGGCGCGCAAACCCATAGCTTTTCATGCGCACTACATTCGGCATCCACTCCTTTGCGAGCCGCGCCATTTCTGAAGACTTCGCCCGCTCCAATGCCGCGGGGTGATTGATCCCCGATTTCGCTTCCGGTCGATGTGTGTCCGCAACACACATCCTGAACGGCTGGATCACCTCTCCTGACGTTTCGAAAACGGGATGAGGCGTCTTCGTGGTCACTACAACTTCAGCCCTCATCCACGGCGCCGAGTGATGGGTTGCACGTTCACGGGTGTCCATCGTCACGTGCGCCGGGTACGGCCGATCACCGCAGGGACTGCCGGCGAGGCCTAGCTTCGAATCCTCACATCACAAACAAACCGGCTGCCGACGAACTGCTGACGTGATCCATGGCGCGCAATCGAAAGTATTCAGACCTCAGAACGCCGTCTTCCGGCGTTCTTCGAATGACAACGCATTGCCGGCCAGGCGGCGTCCTGGCGGAATCGTTCAACAGGAAACCTTCACATGCAAGGAGATCGTATGTCTGAAAAACAGGGAAATGCTCGTATTTGCGGTCCGTCAATCCTCACATTCCTGGTGGGCGGCTTTCTGCTCCTGATGCCGGTACTGGCGCAGGCCCAGGCGATCATCAAAGTCAACGACAACGTCAACATCCGCTTCGGCGGTTTGCTGCAGTCGTGGGGCGATTCGCAGCAGGATGCGGCTTCGCAAGGCTACGGAAACAACCTCTTCATCCGGCGCATGCGTTTTCTCGTTTCGGGACAGGTCACTCCGAACCTGACCTTCTTCTTTGAATCCGACAATCCCAACCTCGGCAAGGCGCCCAAGACGCTTGGCAGCGGCTTCATGACCCAGGACGCGTATGTCGAGTGGAAACCAACTGGCAGCAACGCATTTGCCCTCGACGCCGGTCTGATGCTTGTTCCATTGTGTCGGAACTGCCTCAATAGCGCGGGCACGCTCCTGGCGCTCGACTACGGCTCCAATTCGTTCATTGAGAGCGGCGCGACGCAATCCTCTGTCGGCCGCGACACAGGATTCCAGGCCAAAGGCTACCTCGACGGCGGCCGTCTCGAGTATCGGGCAGCGCTGCTACAGGGAATGCGGCTCACAGGCGCGCGCAATCCGCTGCGCACGACGGCCCGGCTCCAATACAACTTCTTCGACACCGAAGTGGGCGGATTCTTCTATCCCGGCTTTTATATGGGCAATAAGAAGATCGTAGCCGTCGGCGCCGGCACCGACCACCAGTCGGACTATCAGGCGTACTCCGGAGATGTCTTCCTCTCGCTTCCGAATGCAGCGAAGACAAATGCGTTGAACGCCGACGTGCAGTTACTCAGCTTCGATGGCAACAAGACCTTCCCCAATATGTCCCGGCAGCACGACGTAATGGTTCAGGCGGGCTACTACGCCGGCAGACTCAAGATCCAGCCGTTCCTGCGCTTCGAGCAGCAGAACTTCATGCGCAGCGTCGACGACTTCAAGGACAACAAGCGCATGCAGGCCGGCGTGGCCTGGCTGCCGAATGGCCACAACTTCAATGTCAAAGGGGCCTATACGCGCGTCGATCCGCGCTCCGGCAACAAGACGAACGAGCTCACCGTGCAATTGCAGTTCTTCTATTTCTAAGAAATCGCAAGACGGTCTTCAGCAACCACGAGTCAATGAATAACGGAGGCAGAGAAAATGGCTAACGCAGCTCCTGAAGTCACACTCAACCGCTGGTGGCGCGTGTTGGGCGGTCTGTTCATGAATCTTGCCCTGGGCTCGCTTTACGCGTGGAGCGTGTTTGTGGCACCGCTGGAGAAAGAATTCGGCTGGAAGCGTGCCGACACCTCGCTCGTCTTCACCTGGGCGATCGTTGTGTTCGCACTCAGTTTCGTTCTGGCCGGACGCCTGCAGGACAAGCTAGGACCATTCATGGTGTCCGTGGTGGGCTCGATCCTGCTCACCGTCGGATTCCTTCTGTCTTCGCAGACGCACAGTCTGACCTATCTGATCCTCTGTTTCGGTGTGCTCGTCGGAATCGGTAATGGCTTCGGCTATGCCACACCAATCCCGGTCATGGCCAAATGGTTCCCAGACAAGCGCGGTCTGGCCGTCGGCCTTGCCGTTGCTGGTTATGGCGGCGGATCGGCGATCTTCGGACCGCTGGCCAACTTGTGGCTGATTCCCACCTTCGGATGGCGCAGCACGTTCCTGGTGCTCGGCGCCGTCTTCTTCGTCATGACGATGATCGGCGCGTTCCTGCTGAAGAATCCCCCCGTAGGCTACCGCCCCGAAGGCTGGACTCCGGCTCCTGCCGCCAAGGCCGCAGCGACCACATACGAATTCACTCCGGGGCAGATGTGGCGCACCCCGTCCGCGTGGTTCATGTGGATTGCGTATGCGCTCGGGTGCGCGGCGGGACTGATGGTGATCAGCCAGCTCGTTCCATTCGCCAAGAGCATGAATCTTCCCAGCACGGCGCTCGTGACGATGAGTCTGGTCGTCGGCGCCGCCGGCAGCGCTTCCGGCCGCGTACTCTCGGGCTGGATGTCCGACGGGCTTGGCCGCCTCAATGTCCTGCGTTTGATGATCGGCGTCTCCGCAGTGGCGATGCCGCTCCTGTATTTGACCGGCAACAACGTCGCGCTTCTGTATGTCATGGTGTTCGTCGTCTACTGGTGCTTCGGTACGCAACTATCCGTGAATGCATCCACAACCTCGGATTTCTGGGGCACAAAGAACGCCGGTATGAATTACGGCCTGCTCTTCACTGCGTATGGTGTCGCAGGAATCATCGGGCCGAAGATCGCCGGCAAGTTATTCGACCGTTACGAAAACTATCAAGCAGCCTTCTATACCGCGGCCGTACTGTCCGTGATCGCTCTGGCGTTTGAATTCCTCGCCAAACGGCCGGGCATTCCTGCTCCTCTGCGCGTTCCCGCCCCTGTGTTAGGTGGAACGCCGGTACGGTGACCATTCGCTCATAAGAGATCGAGAGAAATACTCGCGCACAGCATCAAAGGGAGACAACGATGACGACGATTACAATGGAAAAAGACACACTCGACGCTGTACATACCGATGAGTCAGAGATTGCAGTGCATTGGAAGGAAGAGGAGTACTACGCTCCGAGCCCGGACTTCGTGGCGCAGGCGAATCTGACGGATCCTTCGATCAACGAGCGTTTCGCGGAAAAGAACTTCCCGCAATGCTTCGAAGAGTATGCGGACATGCTCACATGGTACAAGCGCTGGGACACAGTGCTCGACACGCAGGATCCGCCGTTCTGGAAGTGGTTCACCGGCGGCAAGATCAACGCCTCCTACAACTGCGTGGATCGCAATCTTGACCTGTACCGGAACAAAGCCGCCATCGTCTTCGTCCCCGAGCCCGAGGATGAGGAACCGGTGACGCTCACCTATCAGGAGCTGTATGTGCGCGTCAACGAGTTCGCGGAGCTGCTGCGCACCTTCTGCGGCCTGAAAGCCGGCGATCGCGTCACCATCCACATGCCGATGGTGGCGGAGCTCCCGATCACGATGCTCGCCTGCGCACGCCTCGGCGTCATCCATTCCGTCGTGTTCGGCGGATTCAGCGGCGAAGCTTGCGGCCTGCGCGCCGCGGACTCCGGCAGCAACGTCCTCATTTATATGGACGGCTACTACCGCGGCGGTAAGATGATCGATCACAAGGCCGGCGCGGAGATCGCCGTGGCCACGGCCGAGAAGGAAGGCCAGAAGATCGACAAGGTCCTGGTCTGGAAGCGTTACCCGGGCAAATACACCTCGGCCACTCCAATGGTTCCGGACCGCGATTTCTTCGTCGACGACATTCTCAAAGACTTCAAGCGCGCGATCGTCGAACCGGTGCCGATGGATTCCGAGGCGCCGCTGTTTCTTATGTACACCAGCGGTACTACGGGTAAACCGAAAGGCTGCCAGCATCGCACTGGTGGATATATGGCGTACGTCACCGGCACGTCTAAATACATCCAGGACATCCATCCGACGGACACCTACTGGTGCATGGCCGACATCGGCTGGATCACCGGACACTCGTACATCGTCTACGGTCCGCTCGCTCTCGGCGCAACATCGGTGATCTACGAGGGCTTGCCCACCTATCCCGACGCGGGACGTGTCTGGAGAATTGCGGAGCGTCTCGGCGTGAACATCTTCCACACTTCGCCCACCGCGATTCGCGGACTCCGCAAAGCCGGACCTGACGAGCCGATGAAGTACAACTACCACTTCAAACACATGACCACGGTCGGCGAACCGATCGAGCCCGAAGTGTGGCGCTGGTACTACAACATCGTCGGCAAGACCGAAGCGGTCATCGTCGACACCTGGTGGCAGACCGAAAACGGCGGCTTCCTCTGCAGCACAAAGCCGGGCATCGACAAGATGAAACCGGGCAGCGCAGGACCGGGCGTTCCGGGCATCTACCCCGTGATCTACGACGAGAACAATCAGGAGGTCAAGGCGGGAAGCGGCAAGGCCGGCAACATCTGCATTCGCAATCCGTGGCCGGGCATCTTCCAGACCATCTGGGGCGACCGCGAGCGCTTCGTTCGCCAGTACTACGCGAAATACTGCCGCGATCCGAAGAGCAAGAGATGGCAGGATTGGCCGTACTTCGCCGCGGACGGTGCCGTGCAGGCGGCCGATCATTACTTCCGGATTCTGGGACGCGTGGATGACGTCATCAACGTCGCCGGCCACCGCCTCGGCACCAAGGAGCTCGAGTCGGCGTGCCTCACCGTGATCGAAGTCGCTGAAGCCGCGGTCGTGCCCGTCGTCGACGAGATCAAGGGACGCGTACCGGAGATCTACATCTCGCTCAAGCCCGGATACGCTGCTAACAAGGAGATCACCGAAAAGGTCATCGCCACGATCGAAACCATGATCGGCAAGATCGCGCGGCCGAGACGCGTGCACATCGTCCCGGACATGCCCAAGACACGTTCCGGCAAGATCATGCGCCGCGTTCTGGCAGCGATCTCCAACACGCTCGACACGGGTGACATCACCACACTCGCCAACCCCGATGTCGTGGAACAGATCCGCGTCGCCGTTCAGGGGAAGGAGAAGGTGGCATTCCGTGAAGGGCCTGATGATCTGAAGCAGTTCGGCACGCAGGAGTAAGCAACACAATCCCATCGCTCACTCGGCGGGATCCGGATCGCAGCCTCGCGGTAATCGAGGCCGCTCCGGATCTCGCTTTTTTCGCCGGCATCACTAAACGGAGACACCCATGTTGGTCCGCGACGTCATGACCAGTCCGGCCGTTGTCATTTCGCCGGACACGACTCTCGAGGACGCCTATCGCGTCATGTACGAGAAACAGATCCGGCACCTGCTCGTCGTTGAACAAACCCTCGAACAAACGCATCTCGTAGGCGTGATCACCGATCGCGATCTTCGCCTCGCGACCAGCTCGCTCACCGTTTCGCCTCATCTCCCCGGCAGCCGCACCGCGGACGTCATGTGCCGCCTTCCGCTGACCGCCGATCCGTCCGATCCGATCGAAGACGCAGCGTTCCGGATGCGCGAGCGCAAGATCGGCTGTCTTCCGGTGATGGAGGACGGCGCGGTAGTGGGAATCATCACCGGCATCGATCTGCTCGACGCGCTGCTGCGCATGACCGGTGTGGACAAACCTTCAGGCCGGCTGGAGATCCGCCTTGCCGGCCAACCTGGCGGATTGGCGCGGCTGACCAGCTTCTTCAGTCGCCGCGACGTCAACATCCATTCGATCCTCAGCCACCCTGAGGGCCAGTGGCTGCGAACGGTTCTGCGCGTTGGCTCGATCGAGACCCGCGCACTTGCTCACGATCTTCGGGAGGACGGGTTCGATGTCGTCTGGCCCGCGGAAAAACCATGGCCGAGGTGATCTACCATCCGGCGTACCGGGATT
>DATAMS010000065.1:0-16554 GCA_036260495.1 Thermoanaerobaculia bacterium | reverse complement strand
CCGACCGGCCGGCTGCGTATGAGGATGTCGGCCATCTCTGTCGTTGGGGATCGGTCATTCACGAGTTGAAGAACCGGCAGGTTGAGATCGACATCACCCGAGCCGGGCGCGAAATATGGGATGGTCATTCGATCGATGAGTACATCGCGGATCGCAGCAACGCGCGTGCGATGCACTTGACCGAACGCGCGACCATCCATCCATCGCAAGGCAAGAACGCCGTTGCTGCCACGCAATCGGAAATGGCCCCCCCTCCGCGTCAGCGAATCGCCCGGCCTCGAGTACCCACACGCCGCCGAAAAGACGCTCCCTCCCGGTTGATGCCGCAACGTCCGTCCGACTATCTCGACCGGCGCGGCACCTCACTCCTGCGCGGCACGACGCCCGATCGCGAACGGCGCCGCACGAACGAGCGGCGCAGCGGCAGTTACAACATTCCCTTCCCCGACCGGCGCCTGACGCGCTCCGCGTACGAGCAGGTGTTCCTGCAACTCGTTTCCGGCCGCAAATTGCGGATGGGTAGCGAGCTATACAGCCCGATCGGGATGAAGGGCTGGTATCACGCCATCTTCCGCCGCGAGTCCGACGGCGCCGAGCGCCTGCTCACGATCGATCAATTGCTGCGGAAGATGAACGACTGGCAGTAGGCGGCGAGCCATTTCAAAGACTCTGGCTATCGGCCGGATTGAACCAGCGAGGCGAGACGCCTCGCTGGCCGCGGGCGAGACGCCCACACTCCTCTTCGCAGCAAGGAATGACCGTCAAGGAGTGCGGTCGTCTCGACCGCGGGCACTCGGGCGTCCCGCCCGAGTGCTGGCTGGCAGGGCGAAGTCGCAATACGTCGACGATCGCGCTTGCGTTACGTTCGGGTTTCAACCGCAAACTCCAAATCCTCTACTTCGTCCGCTGCCACGCCACATACCCGCCGCGCAGATGCTTTGCGCGCGTCACGCCTGACTCGCGCGCGAGGTCGAGCGCGCGGGCGGAGCGGCCGCCGGACTGGCAGTAGAAGATGACATCGGTATCGCGCGGCAATTCATTCAGGCGATGAGGCAGATCGCCGAGGGGAAGGTGGCGGGCGCCGTCGATGTGGCCGGCATCCCATTCGTATCGCTCGCGCACATCGACCAGCAACGCATCAGGCCCGATCTGTTCGAACGTCACCTCACGCGCGCTGGCGGGATTGCAGAAAATGTCGTAATCGATGAGCCGCGTAATCGCTGCGTGCGCGTCGTGCTGCTCGCGCAGACGCAGCGTGCGAAACGTCATCTTCAGCGCGTCGAAAAGTAGCAGACGCCCAACGAGCGTTTCCCCGATCCCCGTCAACAGCTTGATCGCCTCGGTCGCCTGAATCGTTCCGATGACGCCGGGCAGCACGCCGAGCACGCCGCCCTCGGCGCACGACGGCACCAGATGCGGAGGCGGCGGCTCGGGATAGAGGCAGCGATAGCAAGGTCCATCCTGCGCGGAAAACACCGAGGCTTGGCCCTCGAAGCGGAAGATCGAGCCGTAAACGTTCGGCTTACCGAGCAGCACGCAGGCATCGTTGACGAGGTAGCGCGTGGGAAAATTGTCAGTGCCGTCGATGACGACGTCATAGTTGATGAGGATGTCGAGCGCGTTTTCCGAGGTCAGCGCGGCGGCGTGCGTCTCGATGGCGATGTCGGGATTCAGATCCTGCAAACGCCGGCGCGCGGCATCGAGCTTCGGATGCCCGACGTCGGACGCGCCGTACAAAACCTGGCGATGAAGATTGCTGCCATCGACGTCGTCAAAGTCGACGATCCCAATCCGCCCCACGCCCGCCGCAGCGAGATACAGCCCCACCGGACTGCCGAGCCCTCCCGCGCCGACGATCAGCGCCGACGAGGCCTTCAGTCTCTCCTGCCCCGCCTCGCCAACCTCGGGCAGGATCAGATGCCGCGCGTATCGGATGCGTTCGGAGGGGGTGAGCATGGTTTGGTGGTTGCTGGGTTGCTGGGTTGACTGGTTTCCTGGTTGCCGAGTTGTCTGGCTGCTTCGCTTAAAAATCCGGTGAGCTCATTCGCAATACGGCAACCCGGTGACTCGGCAACCCGGTAACCCAGTAACCCGGCAACCCGGCAACCAACTAAACCAACAGCCTCCCCACGATCTCCTGAATCTTCTTCCCGTCCACCCGCCCTTTGTATCGCGCGGCGGCTTCCTTCATGACCTTGCCCATGTCCTTTTTCGATTGCGCGCCGGTCGTCGCGATGACCTCGCGAATGCCGGACTCGATTTCTTCGTCCGTCAGTTCGGGCGGGAGCCAGGTCTTGAGCAGCTCCATCTCGCGGCGCTCTTTATCGGCCAGCTCGGGGCGGTTGCCTTTCGTGTATTGCTCGATCGAATCGAGGCGTTGCTTGACGGCTTTGCGGATCACGGTCATCGCTTCTTCGTCGCTCAGCTCGTGGCCCGATTCGATCTGCTGATACTTGAATGACGATTGCAGCATCCGCAGCGTCGAAAGGCGCTCGGCATCGCGCGCCTTCATGGCCGCGGTGAGCTCGGTGCGAATCTTCTCTGTCAGTTCACCCATTTGCGCTTGCTCCTCGCGCCATTCTATTCTCGCCGGCCATGCCACTCGACCTGCCGGCACTTCTCCGCGAAACCGGCGCGCTGCTCAGCGGCCACTTCCGCCTCTCGTCCGGACTTCACAGCCCGGGCTACGTGCAGTGCGCGCTGCTGCTGGAACATCCGAGGAACGCGAAGGCGATCGGCGAGGCGCTTGCGGCGAAACTCGGCGCGATGAACCCGGCGAAGATCGTCGCGCCTGCGCTCGGCGGCGTGATCATCGGATATGCGGTGGCTGAAGCGTTGGCACTGCGATCGATTTTCACCGAGCGGAAGGATGGCGCGATGACGTTGCGGCGCGGATTTCGAATCGCGCCTGATGAACGTGTCGTCATCGTCGAAGACGTCGTCACGACCGGTAAGTCGACGCGCGAAACGGCGGCGGTTGTCGAGGCGCTGGGCGGGCGGGTGGTGGGATTCGCGTCGATCCTCAATCGGAGCGGCGTCGCGAATCCGTTTGATGCGCCGTACGAGTCGCTGATGGCGCTGAACCTGGAGACGTACGACGAAGCGGATTGTCCGCTTTGCGCGCGGGGAGTCTCACTCGATGCGCCGGGCTCGCGGTTTTCCACGCGAAGCCGCGAAGACACGAAGCAGTAGCAGACAAGAATCTCTTCGCGCCTTCGCGGCTTCGCGTGATTGCCTTAGACTCGCACCGTGACCGAGAAAGTCATCACCATTGACGGCGAGTCGCGCGAGCTGGAGTTGGAGCGCCAGGGCTCGCGGTTTCGCGTGGCCGGACATGAGATCGAGCTCGTGGCTGTGCATGGCAACGAAGCGGAGCTGCGCGTCGATGGCCGCACGCAGCTCGTTCCGTTCATCGTCGACGGCACCGAGGTCAGCTTCGCGTACGACGGGGAAATCTGGATCGCTGATGTGACGGTGAAAGGGGCGCGAACGCGCGCGCGGCACGCCGATCACTCGCTGAGCGCGCCGATGCCAGGGGTCGTGTTGAAGATCCTCGTCACGGTTGGCGATGAAGTCGCGAAAGGCGCGCCGCTTCTGATCCTCGAAGCGATGAAGATGGAGCACCAGATCACCGCGCCGCGCGACGGTACCGTCACCGCGATCAATTGCAAGGAAGGCGAGATGGTGCAGCCTGGTTTAGACCTCGTGACGCTGACATGAAAATCACGATCGATCACGTCCATATCGTCGAAGTGGGGCCGCGCGACGGTCTGCAAAATGAGAAGGTCACCATTCCCACCGAGGCGAAGATCGACTACATCACAGCGCTCGCCGATGCGGGACTGACGACCATCGAAGCGGGCGCGTTCGTCAGTCCGAAGTGGGTGCCGCAGATGGCCGACACCGCCGAGGTCTATCGCAACATCCCGAAAGATCCGGGCGTCGACTATCCGGTGCTCGTGCCGAACATGCGCGGGCTCGATCGCGCCATCGAAGCAGGCGTGAAGTCGATCGCCATCTTCACGGCCGCTTCCGAAACGTTCAATCAGCGCAACATCAACATGACGATCGACGAGTCGTTCATCAACTACGCGCCGGTGGTCGCGCGTGCGCGTGCCGAGGGGATGCGCGTGCGTGGCTATGTGTCGACGGCGTTGGGCTGTCCGTACGAGGGCGACGTCCCGCCAGAAAAAGTCCTCGAAGTTTCCGCGCGCCTCCTCGACCTCGGATGCTACGAAGTCTCGATCGGCGACACGATCGGAGTCGGCACGCCGGTGCAGGTTCAAGGCGTCGCCGGCATCCTGTTGCAGGTGATTCCGGCGTCGAAGCTGGCCATGCACTTTCACGACACGCGCGGGACCGCGCTGGCGAATTCGCTCGCCGCGCTGGAGATGGGCATTGCGACGTTCGATGCGTCGTCGGGTGGATTGGGCGGTTGCCCGTACGCGCCGGGCGCGAGCGGCAACATGGCCACCGAGGATCTCGTCTACATGCTCGAGAAGATGGGCATCGATACCGGCGTCGATATGAACCGGCTGGTGGCTGCGTCGCAGATCATCGCGCCGTATCTCGATCATCCGCTGCCCGGAAAGTACCTGCAGTCGTGTACGAAGTCCGGCGCGGCGGTGGCACCTGCGAGCGCCGTCGTTCAGTAGATCGCGCGTTCCCGGTGACCAGTTACCTCACCCGTGCCATCATGCTGCGTGATGAGCAACGACAACGTGGGCGGCGCATGGAAAGACGGCTGGTTCGTCGTTCCGTGGCAGGTCATTTTTCGCGACATCGACGCCTTCGGTCACGTCAACAACGCCGTCTATCTCACGTACTTTGAATGGGCGCGCGCGCAACTCTGGTTCGCGCTGACGGGCGCGGCGGGCGTGCCGTCCGACATCGGCTTCATCGTGGCCCGCGCGGAGATCGACTTCAAGCTGCAGATCGGAATGGAACCGATCGACATCTGCGTCCGCGCCGGCGCGATCCGCAACACGTCGTTCGATACGCACTACGAGATCCGTAAACGTTCCAGCGGCCAGGTTGCGGCGACGGGATTGGTTGTCGTCGTTCTGTTTGATTGGAAGGCGCAAACGAAAAAGCCGGTCAGCGACGCGCTGCGGCAGAAAGTGCGCGCCCTCCAGCAGGAGACGTGAAGCCCGGAACTGAGCAACAACGCATCTGCTAAACTCCAAACCTTCGAGACAGAACACTGTTTCGCGTCGGAGCGTGCCCGTGATCACCGGCTTCAACACGGACATCAAGCACAACGAAAAGGTCTACCACATCCAGACCGAGGATAAGGGACTCCAGAATCCGTACATCGAGTCGCTTGTCTACGTCGGTGGGGAGATTCTCGCCTCGAAAAAGACGTCGTACGCGGAGCAGGCCAAATCGGGCATCGACGAGAAGTGGATCGGCAGCCTGATGGAGCAGCAGCACCGCACGATGATCGCGGCGATCAAGCGCGGACGGCTCGATGCGCCTGGCGACATTACGAAGTCGACGCCGCGACCGACGCTTGCTGCCCCGGTTCCGGGAGTCGTTGAGCCGGCCCCAATCGCGATCGACGAAGAGAAAACGCTCGATCAGGTGATCATCGATTATCTGGCGTCCGAGGCGGAGAGCGAGCACCTCGAGCTCTCGCTGCTGAACAGCACGGAGTTCTTCGCCGGGACGCCGGTCGAGTTGCGCGTGGCAGCGAAAAAGAGCCTCTCGCAGAGCCCGATTGCGGCCGCCGCGATCGAGGTGAAAGTGATCTCGACGGTCGAGCCGCCGCGCGTGATCTTCCGCGGCAAGACCACCGCCGACGGCACCGCCATCGTGCGTTGCGACATCCCCGCGTTCGCCGAGGGGACGGCAGCGATCATCATCTCCGCGCAAAGCCCGATCGGGAACGATGAGGTGAAGCAGTTGGTGAAGAGGAAGAAGTGAATTTCGCGGGGGTCGGGGGTGGGGAGTCGGGGGTCGTGGCTGCGGGAGTCGCTTTTCGGGGGTCGGGTGTCGTAGCTCAAACCTCTGCCAGTTTCTCTTTTGACCGATCTGCTTTCTCCTGACGCTAGTTTCCCGTCGCTCGTTTCTCGCCTCTGATCTCCAGCCTCTGATCTCCGATCCCTGGTTTATCTCCGACTCCCGACCCCCGAAAACCGACCCCCGCAACATGGTCTCTACCCTGCATTACTGCTCGCACCGCAATGCGCCGTCACCGTTTCACTCACGCCCTCATCCTTCTTGCCGGACTCGTGCTGGTGACGTATCTGCTCATCAGCCTTTACCTGCCGTCGTCGCGATGGCTGATCTTCGGCGTTGACAAGCACACAGGCGTCGTGCGCGTGGTGCAGCAGAACGTCACGTTTCTGCCGCCGCATCAGTTCTACCGGCTTCGTTTTGAGCGCCGCGAGGGCTTCGCGCAACGCGACGGCATCATCCGCATCACATCAAAGGAAGGCGTGCCGGTCACGGTCAACTACCGGCTTCGCTTCGGCATCAATGGCGACCGCCTGCCCGATGCGCGGCGCATGGTCGATGAAGGTTGGAACGCCTGGATTCGAGCGAGGGTGGCCGAGGCGGTGTCGGCGGTGACGCAGCAGATACCGATCGAGGATCTGCTCTCGCCGAATTCGCAATTCAATTCGCAGCGCGATCCATTGCGCCGCACGGTCGCCAACCATCTCGCCAGCAGCGGCTTGAAAGTGACGGCGTTCGAGGTGGCGCGATTCGAGGCCGACCGCGACGCGCTTCTCCGTGTCAAACGCGCTGAGCTTCGCCGCGACACGCGCAGTGTGCCGACGCGCGTGGTCGTCTTCGCGCTCGACGGCGCCGACTGGGAGCTTCTGCACGAGCTCTCCGACGATGGCCGCATCCCGAATCTCAAGGCGCTGGCCGCGGGCGGCACGGTGTCATCGCTACAGACGATTCAGCCGACCGTCTCGCCGATGGTCTGGACGACGGTCGCCACCGGCCTGACGCCCGATCGCCACGGCGTGATCGACTTCATGGACCGCGGCAGGCATGCGCCGGTCGACGCCTATTCGCGGCGCGTGCCGGCGCTCTGGGATATCGCCGACGCGTTTGGCCGGCCCGCGCTCGTCGCCAACTGGTGGTCCGGCTGGCCGGCGACAGCGCCGAACAGCATCTTCTATGGCACGCCGGTCGAGGATGTTCCCAACGCCGTCTATCCATCGTCGCTGATCGATCGCGCCGGATCGCTTGCTGTGCCGGTCAGCACCATCGGCTACGAACAGGCGCACCGTTTTCTCAACATCACGGCCGACGAGTGGAGCACCGCCATCGATGCAAACAACCCTGCCGATCCGATCGTCATCTTTCGCTCGATCCTGGCCAAGACGTGGAACGACCACCGTGTGGCCATCAATCTCTACAACGATCAGCGCAAGAACGGTCAGGACCCGACGTTGGTGATGGTCTCGTACGAAGGGACCGACGCAGTCAACCATCTTTTCGCGCCGTATCACCCGCCGTATCGCGACGGCATCAGCGAACAGAATTACCGCAAGTTCTGGCCCGCCGTGTCGAATTACTACGCCGAGGTCGACCGGCTCATCGGCGAATGGATGAATGTCCTTCCACGTGACACCACGGTCATGGTCATGTCGTCGTACGGATTTCGCTGGGGCAAGACCCGGCCCCGCTCGATGCCGAACGGCGGCGCCGCGCTTTCCGATCACCGCAATCCGGGGATGTTCATCGCCTACGGTCCGCACGTGATCCCAACGCGAGAGCATGCGATGTCGGTTTACGACGTCGCTCCGACGGTCCTCAGCCTTCTCGGCCTTCCACAATCGACGGAGATGCCCGGCCATGCCGCGACATGGGCGCTCAAAGACATCGCGCCGATCACCTCGGTGCGCGTCGTCAGCTACGGTGAATTCGTTGCCGCGAAACCGGTGGGGACTTCGGCCACCGTCGCCGAGGGACCGTACGAAGCGCAATTGCAGGCGATCGGTCATCTCAACGATCCTTCCCGCAGTCTGACACCGGTTCTCGAAGACGAGGATGACGGGAAGAGGGCCGCGACGCCGCTGTCGCCGGAGCGATGGGGCCTGTATGCGTATTACAACAACCTCGGCGTCGAGTTGCGCGCCAAAGGGAAGCTGAGCGATTCGATCGATGCGTTCGACCGCGCCATCGACATCAATCCCACGCGCCCGACGCCTCATCTCAATGAAGCGATGGTCGCCTTCGACCGGCAGCAGTTTGCGCTAGCCGACGCGCAGATGCTGAACGCGATTGCCCTCGGATTGCCCAACGCGGAGAACTATCTCATCGACTTCGCCGCGCTCTATCGCCAGCGAAACATGAACGCCCGCGCGATCGCGTTGTTGTATCAGGGCCGCAAGCTTTTTCCGCAGTCGTACGTGATCGCAGTGAACCTCGGCTCCGCGCTTCTCGAGGCCGAGCGCTACACCGAGGGCGTGCCCGAGCTCGTCCGCGCGCTTGGACTCCAGCCATCATCGACGGTCGCCCTCAACAACCTCGGCCTCTTCTACGCGAAACAAAACGACTACGGCCGCGCGCTCGACTTCTGGAACCGCTCGCTGTCCGTCGACGCGCATCAGCCGCAGATTCGCGAAGCAGCGGTCGCGGCAAGATCGCGGTTGTAGACGCCGCGCGGCGCTCGTCACGACGTCCAGGCAACTCCTTGATAGACTTTGCCTCTATGGCAGACCGCATTCCGAAGCCGCAGTCCGGCACGCGCATCGACTTCAAAGACGGCAAGCTGATCGTCCCCGACGATCCCATCGTTCCATTCATCGAAGGTGACGGCACCGGCGCCGACATCTGGCGCGCCACGCGTTACGTGCTCGACGGCGCCGTCGAGAAAGTTTACGGCGGGAAGAAGAAGTTCCACTGGCACGAGGTGTTCGCCGGCGACAAGGCCAGCACGCAGTTCGGCGAGTACCTGCCGCAGGAAACGCTCGACGCGATCGCGCACTATCGCGTGTCGATCAAAGGGCCGCTTTCTACGCCAGTCGGTGGCGGCATCCGCTCGCTGAACGTGACCTTGCGCCAGGTGCTCGATCTTTACGCCTGCGTGCGGCCGGTGCGCTACTTCGAGGGCGTCCCTTCGCCTGTGAAAGAGCCGGGCAAAGTGGACATGGTGATCTTCCGCGAGAATACGGAAGACGTTTACGCGGGCATCGAATGGCCTGCGGAATCCGAGGGCGCGAAGAGCATCATCGGATTCGTGAACGCGATCGAGCGGCGCGGCGGCGGCAAGATCCGCGAAGGCTCGGCCATCGGCATCAAGCCGGTTTCAGAGTTTGGTTCGAAGCGGCTCATTCGCAAGGCGATCGAATACGCCATCGCCGCGAAACGTGATTCGGTCACGCTCGTCCACAAGGGCAACATCATGAAGTTCACCGAAGGCGCGTTCAAGGATTGGGGCTACCAGCTTGCGCGCGAAGAGTTCGGTAACGTCACGATTCCTGAGTCGGAAGTGGGAGCGGACGGCGCCGGCGGCAAGATCGTCATCAAAGACCGCATCGCCGATTCGATGTTCCAGCAGGTGTTGTTGCGTCCGAGCGAATACTCGGTGATCGCCACGACGAATCTGAACGGTGATTATCTTTCCGACGCTCTCGCCGCGCAGGTCGGCGGACTCGGCATGGCGCCCGGCTCGAACGAATCCGACGAAGTGGCCATCTTCGAAGCGACGCACGGCACCGCTCCGAAGTACGCCGGCAAAGACATGATCAATCCAGGCTCGCTGATCCTCTCCGGCGTGATGATGCTTCGTCACATGAAATGGTGGGACGCGGCCGACGCCATCGAGCGCGCCATCGCCACGACGATCGCGCAGAAAAAAGTTACCTACGATCTGGAGCGCCAGATGACCGGCGCCACGAAAGTGTCGACGAGTGAGTTTGGAAAGGTCATCGTAGCCAACATCTGAGTATCGGCGTCTAACCCCCGGAGGCCCGTCATGAAACGTCTGTTACTCGCCGCGGCTGTTGCAACATTTCCACTCATGGCGGCCGCACAGAGCGGTGCTCCCGATCTGATCATTCATCACGGAAAGGTATTCACCGCCGACCCCGCGCATCGCTGGGCCGAGGCGGTGGCGATCCGCGAAAACCGGATCGTCGCGGTTGGTACGAACGCCGAGATCACGGCACTGGCGCAGGATTCGACGAAGCGTGTCGACGCCGGCGGCCGCGTCGTCGTTCCCGGTTTCAACGATGCCCACACGCATCAGGGACCGCGGCCGGAAGGTTTCGCGTTGTCGTTGGAGAGTGATCCAACCTGGGCATTGGCGAGTGCGGCGCTTGTGAACAGCGCCGAGGAGACGGCGGGCGATCTCTGGATCTTCGGAACGATCGGCGCCAAACTTCTCGCCGATCCGGCCGTGACCGCGCAGGCGATCGACAAAGCCGCCGGCGGACGGAAAGTCGTGTTGTCGTCGTGGACGGGTCACGGCGTGCTTTTCAGCACAGCGGCGATGGACGCGTTGCGGATCCGGGACACAGCAGCCGATCCTCCGGGCGGATGGTTCGAGCGCGACGCCAAACAGCACATCACCGGGAAAATGTTCGAGTACGCCGATTGGAACGCCGAGCGCCGGCTGGCGGACTCGGTGTCGGATGCCGACGCGATCGAACAATTGAAGACTTTCTCTGATCAGTCGCTGCTCTTCGGCATCACGTCGATTCAGAACATGTCGCTGCTGCCGCTGACACGGTTCGAAAAAATCGAGCGCCACGGTCCCGCGGCGATCCGCATCCGCATGATCCGCTTTCCGATGACGGAGAACGGCCGCGTGACGGAAGGAACCAACTTGTCCGCGTCGGACCGGGAGCGTCCCCTCTCGATCATCAGCGGAACGAAATGGATTCTCGACGGTACGCCGGTCGAACAGGGCGCCGCAGTCCGCCGGCCGTATCCGGGCGGCGGCGAGGCGATGGGGAAGCTCGACTTTGCGCCCGACGAGATCAAGGCCATCATGAAAGAGGCGTTCGAATCAAACGAACAGACGCTCATTCATGTCGCCGGCGATCGCACAGCATCAGCGGTGTTCGATGCCATGCGCGCGATTGGACCTGCCGAGGAGTGGCGGAAGAAGCGGGTGCGCTTCGAGCATGG
Organism: Thermoanaerobaculia bacterium; assembly: GCA_036260495.1. Taxonomy (GTDB): domain Bacteria; phylum Acidobacteriota; class Thermoanaerobaculia; order Gp7-AA8; family Gp7-AA8; genus JADGNZ01. The sequence continues at coordinate 5,460 of DATAMS010000065.1, read as the reverse complement.
AGACGGACTGCAAGCCGATCTCATCCCGCTTGCGAAAGAATTCGGCATCGTCGTCGTCGTCAATCCGACGCACATCGTTGCGTACTCGGCCTATCCGGCCGGCGGATACATGCCGTTTAAATCGCTGCTGAAGGCCGGAATACCAATCGCCATCGGATCGGACGGCCCCGCAAATCCGGGCCTCAACATCCTGATGGCCACCACGCTCCCTGGCAATTCTGCCGAAGCACTTACTCGCGAAGAAGCGGTTGAGGCGTACACTCGCGGCTCCGCATACGCCGAGATGATGGAAAACGACAAGGGAACGCTCGCTTCAGGGAAGCTCGCCGATCTGGCGATCCTGTCGCAGGACATCTTTCGTGTTTCCGCGGACAAACTGCCAGCGACTGTGAGCAACATGACCATCATCGACGGAAAAATCGCCCTCGACGACGGCACGCTCAAGCGCGAAGGCTTCCCCATGGCTTCGCGAACGAGGTGATCACGATGCTTGGTCCGACGGTGCGCCGCATTCTCATCGCTTCCACTTTCGGACTCGCGCTGATTGCGGCGCGGCAACGCGCTGTGCTGCATCCGGCTCCGCCGCAGATCGTGAACGGGCCAACGTTCAGCAATGAAGTCGTTCGCGTTTTTCAGAACCGCTGCCAGAGCTGTCATCACCCGGGCGACATCGCGCCGTTTTCGCTGATGACCTACGCGGACGCCGCGCCGCACGCCGACGCCATCAAGTTCATGACGCAGACGCGGCAGATGCCACCCTGGAAGCCGACGCCAGCCTGCGGCGACTTCGCCGATGCCCGCGTCCTCACGCAAGACGAGATCGACATCCTCGCGAAATGGGCGGACAACGGCGCGCCTCAGGGAAATGTGGCTGATCTTCCACCCGCGAAAAACTTTGACGGCGGCTGGGCTCTCGGGCAACCCGATCTCGTGCTCTCGTATCCGGACGCCTACACGCCGCCGCTTACCAGCGACATGTATCGCTGCTTCCCGATGCCCACGAACCTGCCTGCCGACAGCTACGTTTCGGCCATCGACATCAAACCGGGCGACCGGCAAACGGTGCATCACGTCATCGCCTACATCGACACCAACGGCGACTCGCAGAAGCTCGACGACGCAGATCCCGGTCCCGGCTACACGTCGTTCGGCGGTCCCGGCTTCTCGATCAACAGCCTTTCCTCCACCCTCGGCGGATGGGCGCCCGGCGCGAGGCCGGCAGTTCTTCCGGACGATGTGGCCATGTCGCTGCCCGCGAATTCGCGCATCGTGCTGCAGGTCCACTATCACCCGCACGGCGTCGCGGCCGTGCCCGACCAGACGCAGATCGGCATCTACTTCGCCAAAAAGAAGCCGAACAAAATCGTCTACATGCTGCCGTTGATCAATCAGAATTTCACGATCCCGCCGGGCAATCCGAACTATCAGGTGTCGGCCAGCTACAACGTCGCGCTGCCGGTTCATCTCTACCTCGTCTTCCCGCACATGCATCTCCTCGGGCGCAAGATGCACGTCACCGAAACGCCGTACCTTGGCAACGAGCAATGCCTCATCAACATCGACGATTGGGATTTCAACTGGCAGGGGCAGTACAAATTCAGCCAGCCGGTCGCGATCACCGCGGGAACGAGGCTGTCGCTCGATGCCTTTTACGACAATTCGACTGACAACTGGCGCAATCCGAACAATCCGCCGAAGCCGGTCTCGTGGGGCGAGCAGACGACCGATGAGATGTGCATCTCGTTCTTCGGTTTCACGATCGACAGCCTGTTCGCGAAGGATCAGCCGCCGCCGGCGTCAGAGATTTTTCGCGCGGTTCAGTAGCCGAACGATGCTTCAGCGGAAAACCGCGGCCAACTTTCCTGCGAGCTGGCCATATCTCCGGGCGTACACTTCGCCATCCCCATGACATCCGATCGCGAGAGCGTGCTTCGCTTCGATCTCGCAGTGCAGAAGAGCCATCCGCTCGTCTACACCGCGGCGTTCTTCGCCGCGCTTGCTGCGCAGGCACTCGGCGTTTTTGTGCTCAACATTCCCGTCGGGATTTCGATCCTGCTGATCGAGCTCCTGGTGACCGCGTCGCTGTATGCGCTGTTACGCCGCGGCGGCGACCGGCGCATCCTCAATCCGATCTGGATCACGACCGATATCGTTCTCGTCACGCTGGGCGTGTACGCAACCGGCGGCATCGCCAGCCCCTGGTTCATCTGGTACCTCGGCACCGCCGCATCTACGGCGTTCGTGCTGGGCAAGAAGGCGTCGTACCTCGTCAGTCTCGCGAACGTAGTCGCGTACGTGGCCGTGCTGCTGCTCATGGGGCAGGCGACGCTCGTGAACTCGGTGCTTATGCTCGCAGTCGTCCGGATGCTCTTCCTCTTCGGCGCGTCCTTCTTCTTTCTCGCCGGGATCGCCAACCTGCTGCAGAAACGACTTCAGATTCGCGAGCTCGAAGCGGAGCAAGCTCGCGAAGTCGCCGAGCTCACGCGCCTCACGCAAGAGCTCCAGCGCCGAACCGCCGAACTGGAGGACGCCAGTCTTCGCGTGCAGGAGACCGATCGCCTCAAGAGCCAGTTCCTGGCGAACATGAGCCACGAATTGCGGACGCCGATGAACTCGATCATCGGTTTCTCCGAGATCCTGATCGAGCGCCTCGGCGACAAAATCGAAGAGAAGCACCTCAGCTTCCTGCGCCACATCCTGACGTCCGGCCAGCACCTTCTCGGCATCATCAATGACATCCTCGACCTCTCCAAAATCGAAGCCGGACGGATGGAGATTTACGCCGAAAAATTCGAGGTCCGCCAAGTCATCGAAAGTGTCTGCGCCGTGATTCGCGGAATGGGTCGCACGAAAGTGCCGGTGTTTACGATCGACATCGATCCGCGGCTTCCGCTCATCGAAACCGATCTGACCAAGTTCAAGCAGATCCTCTTCAATCTGCTGTCGAACGCCGTGAAGTTTTCGCCGGGCAACGCTCCGATCGGCATCTCCGCGTTTCACACAGGCAACAGCCACGACGAAGGCACGATCACCGTCTCCGTTCGCGACGAAGGAGTCGGGATCGATCCGAAGAATCACGAGGTGATCTTCGACGAGTTCCGCCAGATCGATGGGAGCGAGCGCCGCGAGTTTGGCGGAACGGGACTGGGGTTGGCGCTCGTAAAAAAATTCGTGCAACTCCAGGGCGGCTGGGTGCGCGTCGAAAGCTCGCCCGGCAAAGGAAGCACGTTCTCGTTCACGCTTCCCGTCCGCTCACGCGCCGCCGTCGTCAGCGGAACGCAGGAGCTTGCGCCACCCGAAACTCGCGCGGAGCAGCGCGCTGAACGAGTGCTGGTCGTCGAGGATGATGCCCAGGCCTACGCGCTGATCTCGTCCGCACTCGGCTCGGCCGGCTATCTGTCGATCCGCGCCCGCCACGGCGAGGAAGCTCTCCACCTCGCCCGCGAAATGCGCCCCGTCGCCGTGACGCTCGATCTGGTCCTTCCCGGTCTCGATGGCTGGGATGTGCTCAAGACTCTGAAGAGCGATGCCGCGACGTGCGACATCCCGGTCGTCATCATCTCCCGCGTCGACGAACGCGACCTCGGCGTCGCTCTCGGCGCCAACGACTACTTCGTCAAACCCGTCGATCGCGGCCGTCTCCTCGATCGCGTCCGCCAGCTCACCGGCTCCGGCCAGTCGAAAGCGCGCCTGCTTTTGATCGACGACGACGTCTCCCTCCACGAAATCCTCGAAGAAGAGCTAACCACCCTCGGCTACACAATCGAAAGCGCCTTCAACGGCGAAACCGGTTTCGCCGCCGCCAAAGCCAACACCCCCGACGTCATCATCCTCGACCTCATGATGCCCGGCATGAGCGGCTTCGAAGTCGCCGGCCTCCTCAAAGACGACCCCACCACGGCCCAAATCCCTATCCTCGTTCTAACCTCAAAGGAAATCTCCGCCGCCGACCGCCGCGATTTGCAGACAAAGGTCGCCGCGTACGTGCAAAAGGGAGGAAGCGCGAGGGATCACCTTGTGGCGGAGATACGGAGGCTGCAAAGGGGGAGCGCGTGATATCAATCGACGCTCTTCGCGCGATCGGCGAGGCCAAGCTCGAAGATGCTAAAGTGCTGTTTGCCAACGATCGGGTCGATGGTGCCGCCTACCTCTGCGGCTACACCATCGAGTTGGCGCTGAAGGCACAGATCTGCCGTACTCTGGGTTGGGAAAGTTACCCTCAGACAGCGAAGGATTTCGAAAACTACCAGAGCTTTAGGACCCACAAGCTCGACGTTCTGCTCCATCTTTCGGGTCAGGAAGAACGAATCAAAACGGAACAACTGGACGAGTGGTCAGCGATCGCGAAATGGAATCCAGAAGTTCGGTACAAGGAAGTTGGTCAGAATAATCGCGAGGAAGTCGAGCTGATGCTCACATCAGTGACAATCCTCCTGGGTGCGCTATGAACGGATTGATTGAGAAGGTGAGTCTCGTCGAGAGAGACATCGCAAAGGAAAAAGGACCGCTAAACCTCTTTGCTTTGTTTGAGCGTGAAGACCTCAACGATCGCTGGGACCTTGTTATCTCGGCCTCCTGGGCGAGGATGGACAGAGCTACTCTGGGCTATGTTGCCGACGCCATCAAACGCCATCTGGCGCCCAGAGACATGACTCGTTTGGCGCGGATCGTCGTCCTTCCCGCCGATGAGGATCCCGTGCTGTCACTCAACGAGCGATATGACGTTGAGCACGGGGAAGTTGAGTTGAACGATCCGGCCCGATTCGGTTTGCCCGTGAGGTACGGTTACATCATTACCTCGCGCGCTGCGGCGTGATTCTCACGGAAGGCAGGCATCACGGCGACCGAAACGCCTTCTCATACCCTGTCATCTCGACATATCCCTGCCCATTGATCGCGACATTGCCGAACGAGCCGGCGACGTCGACGGCGCCTTCCCAATACGTGACTTGCGTCGAGCTTCGCGTGACTAGTTCCTGATCCTTCATCAGCGGCTGCAGCACGAGCGCGATGCCGAACGATGGGACGGTGAGACGCCAGCCCATCGGATACGTTGCGCCTGATTTCTTCGAATGCCAAGTGCTGAGGGGGGTGACGACCATCTGATCGCGGCGGAGGTGGATGACGTTGCCTTCGCTGCTGATGAGCGAGCCGGACGATGGCGCGTCGGGCGTGCCGTCCTTCTTGCGAATCTGGTAGAGCATCAGCTCTGCGTCGTTATCGAGCTGGACGGAAAACCAATCCCAACCCTGCTGGCTCTCGCGAAGCTGTGCACTGCCGAACTCGTGATCCATCCACGCCAAGCCGTGGCAGTTCGCGCCGTTCACGCGGCCGCGAACTTCCAGCCGCGACATGGAGTAGTAGTGCGACGCGTAGCCAACCCCTTCGGCTTTGATGCTGATGCCGTTCTCGCCATGAATCGCTGGCGCCTTGCGCGAAGTCATCACGAGGTCGATGGCG
>DATAMS010000064.1:0-7226 GCA_036260495.1 Thermoanaerobaculia bacterium | reverse complement strand
GAGATCCTGGAGCGTCTTCATGATTCCTCCGTTGCGATTATCCCTACGATGCCACGCACCGCCTCGGCAAGCGAGTGTACGCGCGAAAACGGCGGTACAGGCTGGCGCTCAGCATATCCGTAGTCAATGAAGTAGTTGCTGCAACCGGCGCGTTGGCCGGCTTCGATGTCGCGCCATCGATCGCCGATCAGGAATGATGATTTGACGTCGATGCCGAGTCGCGCCGCGGCGTCGAGAATGCCGCCGGGTTTGGGCTTGCGGCATTCGCACGCCGCGTCATCGTCGTGATAGCAGACGACGAACTCGTCGATCGGCAGCGCGGCGGCAAGGTGATTGTTGATCGCTTCGACCGCAGATCGTTCCTGCGTGCCACGCGCAACGTCCGGTTGATTCGTGACCACGATCAGGAGAAAGCCTTCGTCGTGCAACCGTTGCAGCGCCGGCAACGCATCCGGCACGAGCTCGACCTCACGAAGCGTTTGCGGAGGATGAGGTCTGCCATCGCGGACGATGGCCCGGTTGATCACGCCGTCGCGATCAAGAAACACGGCTCGTTTCAAGCGACGCGGATTCCCATTTGGTCTGTTTGGCCTTGAGCGCCGGATGCGACACGAGCAGGTGCCAGATCACGGCCTGAAATGCTTCAGAGTGCGGCGTGACATTCTCCGGATTCACGGTCGGAACGATGACGCAGACGTCCGCGACTTTCGCCGTGTAGCCGCCGTCGCGGCCGACGACGCCGGTCACTTTTGCGCCAACCGTCTGCGCGTATTGCAGCGCGCGGACGAGATTCGGACTGATGTTCTTCTCGAGATTGCCGCCGCCGACGGAGAAGATGAAGATCATGTCGTTCGATGACAGGCGGCTCGTCTTCAGCCATTCGACGAAGACCGTTTCCCACCCTTCATCGTTCGTGCGCGCGGTCAGCTCGGAAACGTTGTCGGTCGGTGCGTACGACTCGATCCCCACAATTTTGCGAAAGTCATTTACGGCGTGGGAGCAGTTGCCCGCGCTGCCGCCGACGCCGAGAAAAAAGAGGCGTCCGCCACGCTCGCGAAGATCCGCGAGCATGAGCGCCATCCGTTCGATGGCATCGGCGTCGAGCCGGGCAATTACCTCCGCCGCTTCGGCAAGATGTTGCTTGGTGTAGGACATTTGACGTCATTTCTCCTGGGAAAGCCGAGAATAGCAGCACGCTTTCGAGGAAGCGAGCCAACTCTACGAAAGCAGGATCTTCGTACCTTCGAAATCGAAGCGAAACCGGACTTCTTCGAGGCCGGCGTGCGACATTGCGTGGCGCAGCCGGTTGCGGTCTTCCGCATAAAACATAAGGAAGCCTCCGCCGCCGGCGCCGACGAGTTTTCCGCCCACCGCGCCGTTCTGAATTCCAAGCTCGTACCATTCGTCGATCTTCGGATTGGACATGCCGCCCGAGCGCCGCTTCTTGTGCTCCCAATGCTCGTGCATCAGTTTGCCGAAGTCCGTCACCTTTCCATTGACCAGCGCGGCCTCGCTTCGCACGGCCAGGTCCTTGACGTAATCGAGATTGCGAATCATCTCGTCATCACCGGCCTGACTGCGCACTTTCTGATCTTTCAGGATGCTCCCCGCACTGCGCGAGTATCCAGTAAAGAAGAGGAGCACGTTGTCCTCGAGGTCAGCCATCGTGTCGAATGAGATCGGCAACGGCGACGCGCTCACCGACTCGTCCTTATTGAACCGGAAGCAGGTGATGCCGCCATATGCGGCGATGTACTGATCCTGCTTGCCGACCGGCTCCTGCAACCGGTCGATCTCAATTTCGCAGGCGAGGCGCGCCAGATCATGAGGAAGAATCGTCTTGCGCCGATGCGCGTAAAGCGCCTTTAACAGCGCCGTGGTGAAGCTGCCGGACGATCCAAGGCCGGTTCCTGACGGGATGTCGGCCAGCGTAGTGATCTCGACCTGCGGCGTCTTGAAATCGAGCATCCGAATCGCTTCGCGAATGATCGGGTGCTGCACCTCGTGCACGTCGCCGACATGCTCGAGCTGCGAATACTTCAGAAAAATGCCCGGCGTAAATGGACGCGTAACCGTGACATAGACGTACTTGTCGATTGCAGCGGCCAAAAGGTAGCCGCCATGCTCGCGATAGTACGAAGGAAGGTCGGTGCCGCCACCACCTAGCGTGATTCGAAGAGGACTTCGGGCAATGATCATTTTGTGGATGCCTCTACTGTAAGTAATTCAATGCACGAAGCCGCCTCAGTACCTGCTCGTCGGTCACGCGTTCTCCAGACGACCGCGAACGCTCCTCTGCGAAGCTGGCGGCCATCGCCGACTGCAATTCCGGTGCAACCTCGCGGCGGCCGAACAGGTTCGTCGTTTCGTTCGGATCACTCGACAGATCGTAGAGTTCCGTTTGAGGGCCCGAGCCGAAGATCTCCTTGAGAGTACCGAAAACATAGGCAATTTCGACCGGCTTTCCAGCGTCGGCATTGGGGCCGAGGACACGCGGATGGTACGACTCACTCATGACCCATCTGGGCCTGGTGAAATCGCCGTGGTACAAACTAATGCCTGCACCGCCAGGCACCGGCGAGCCAGCAACATCCATGATCGTGGGAAGAATATCGACGGCACTGACGGGAGCCGTCACAGTTGACACGATTCGCGATCGTGGAAATTTGATGATCAGCGGAACATGAATCTGATGTTGGTACAACGTTATCCCATGGCTAACGATATACGACTCGCCGAACGCTTCGCCGTGGTCGGAGGTAATCACCACGAGTGTATCTTCGAATGCGTCCAGCTCACGAAGCCGCTCAAACAGATCTCCAAGCTTCCGATCGAGATAGGCAATCGAACCGTCGTATTGGGAAGTTAGATGCTGTACCTCCCGGACCTTCAAAGGCCGGTGATCCCATATAGACCTTCCGGCAAGATCGCTGTACTGATTCCACTGAAACGACATGTCTTTGCCCGGAAAGAGTTGGTCGTAGGGAGACGGTGGAACGTACGGCGAATGCGCATCCATGTAGTTGATGAAAAGGAAGAAGGGCTCCCGATTCGCCCGGGCTGATCGGACAAAACGGATTGCTTTCTGGTTCATCCGTTCCGCATCAAGAAACACGGCATCGCTTCGTATAGAAGCAAACCGTTCCGCCACGAGGTGCCTGAGAAAGGAACGAAGGAGATACGCGCGATTCGCTGCGGCAGAAAAGAAGTCATCTGCAACCTCGCAATCGTATATTTCGAAGCCACGATCAAAGCCGAAAACCGGAAGAAGAAACGCCGTATTCGCAGCGAAGCCGCCCGTGCGATAGCCACGACGGGAAAGAAGCTCAGCCAGGACGGGAGCCGGCCCAATACGGTTTGGGAAAGATGTGGACGCGTTCGGGAAGTAGCGGTTCGCTCCGTTGCGCGATGGTGGCGCTCCCGTAAAGATCGCGGCGTGACTTGGCAGCGTGTTGTTCGCTGAAGATATCGCCGACGTATACACGACGGCCGTTTTGGCAAACCGATTCAAACCGGGCGTCGTATTACGCGCATATCCATAAAGCGACAGATGATCTGCTCGAACGCTATCGAGCGTGATCAGGATGACGTTTGGGCGCCGGTCGCTCACCGCCCGGCGTGGCGGAAGCGCGTCCGGCGTGACAATGTGATCGTGCGTGAGCAATGTCGCACCCACAATCGCCGGCACAAGGATTGAGTAAACAATCAGATATCGACGCCAGGACCTCTCTGATCCCTCGACGACGTGCAGGCGCCGCAAGCGATAAACCAACGAGGCGACAATGAAAACCAGACCGCCATAAACCACAATAAGAACGACGCTAAGCGGTGCCGAAACCCATTGGCGCGGCTCGGCGACGATCGACCCTCCCACCAATACGAGTGAGATCGTCAGAGGATTGGTCAATTCGCCCAGACGACTCCGTGGATTGTTGCCGATCCGGAATCTGGCAGCCGAGAGCGCGATTGCGATCGCGACCGGAGCCAGGACGAATGGTTCGTTCACTGACAGCGCGAATGCGCCGAAAATGACGCTGAGAATCAGAGTCGATGCAGCCAGCCAGAAGGAATCGTTGTTTGCCAATTGCCGGCCGAAACCGGCGTATACAATGATCGCTGCAATGATTGCGGAGACGATCCAGCCAATAATGGGGTACGCCACAAGGACGAATAGAGTGAACCATGTGTTGATCGGAAATGGAGTGACGCCTGGCTCCGGCTTGCCTGCGAACATCGCGTGCGCAAGTACCTTTACGAATGGCCCCAATACGGTGGCGGTGCTTTCCACGACTCCGTAAATAGCCCACACAGCGCCACCCTCGGATGCCGCCCGGAAAACCGCCGAAGATTTCCAACTCAAAGGCCGGATGCCTCGTAGATCTTGCGAACAACATCGAGCGCCGCTCGCGCCTCGGCAAGTCCCGCCGATGGAGTGCGCTTTTGTTCGATGTCATCGAGAAACTCACGAAACTCCAGTCTCCACGAGTCGTCACCGCGCGGATACTCCCACGATGTCGTCTCCGGTGGCCCCATTTCCGGCAGCATGCGGTAATACGTCAGCCGCTCGACGCCGTAACTACCGCCAAGTCCGTCGATGGCCAATTTTCCGGTGCGGCCATAGATCTCGAAGGAAAAGAGATTCTTCCACTCGGTGCAGCTCACATGGAGAAACGCGGCGAGGTTCTTTTCAGTACGCAGCAGAAGAAATGCATTGTCGTCGACCGGCATCTGCCAGAAGTAGGTTCCGGCATAGCCATCGACGTGCGTGAAATCGCCGAGGAACCAGCGGGCGAGGTCGATGACATGAACGCCCTGATCGATCAACTCTCCGCCGCCGGCGAGCGCCGGATCGGCGCGCCATTCCTGATCGTATCCGATGCGTCCGCCGTGTCCGTAGCGTCCTCGCACAAACATAAGCTCGCCACACGCGCCGTCGTCGATCAGCTCGCGTGCTTTCTGCAGCGCCGGGTGATAGCGATGATTGAATCCAACGCGGACACGCACATCATTCTTCTTTGCAGAAGCGATGAGCGGCTCGATCTCGCCAACCGAGCGCGCGCCCGGCTTTTCGACAAGAACGTGCTTGCCGTATTCAATCGCGGCAAGCGCAATCGGTGCGAGCGATTCGTTCGTGGTGGCGACCATGACGATCTCGACATCCTCGCGCGCAACCACATCGCGCCAGTCGCTGCACGACGCTGCGCCGTACGCACGCGCAAGCGCCGCCGCACGATCCGGAACGGCATCGCAACAAACAACGAGCGTGCAGTCACCCAAGGCCTTGGCGCGCTTCGCGCCGATGAGACCGCAGCCAACGATGGCGATGTTCAATCGACGCCCCATTTGAGGCCGCGATCTTTCGGCACGATGCGGCGGAGCGTATAAATGTCGGTCTTCGTTACGTCATCGATGTGCTGTGGCAATTCCGCATACGGGTCCCAGACCGCGCTGAGCAGCTTTCCGGTAATCCCGTCGCTTGCGGACGATGCCAAAAAGAGCGCCAGTTCCGCGCCTGCATCGAGCCCGGCACCGCCGTTCTCTTTCTGCTTGAGCGAGCGCTCGTAAAATGATGCTCCGACGCGCTCCGGTCCGGCTGCAAGCACCTCGTCCAGGAGCCGCGTGTTGAGCGCGCCCGGCGCAATCGAGTTCACATCGATTCGATGTTCCCGCAACTCCTCGGCCAGCGTCTCGGCGAAACGGACGATGGCCGCCTTCGACGCCGCGTAGGCGCTGATGCGTGGCAACGGATTCGTCGCGCCACCGCCCGACAGATGGATGATCTTCCCTCTCCCCTGCCGCTTCATGTGAGGCACGACCGCGCGGCAAAAGAGGACGGAGCCGAACAGATTGATCTCGATCGCACGCACCCATTCTTTCCAGTCGATCTCTTCAATCGTTCCCAGCGGACCGTAGATGCCGGCGTTGTTGACGAGGATGTCGATCACGCCGAAGGCCGCGATGGCGCGATCGACGACGCGGGCCACATCCTCTTCGTTGGCCACATCAGCGGCTTCGGCGAAAACGCGCGTCTCGCGGGCGCCGAGGTTCTCAAGCTCCTCGCGTGCCGCACCGATCGTCGAGGCGTCGCGCGCGCAGATGAGCACCGAGGCACCCGCGCTCACGTAGGCGCGCGCGATGGCGAGCCCGAGACCCTGGCTCGCTCCCGTAACAATGGCGGTTCGGCCGGTGAGATCGTACGGCATTGTTAGACGGCCTTTCCCACGGTGGCGTAAACGACGCCCGGACGATCAGCCAGTTGGCTTCCCACAAAGCGATTCGCGTCGAGAATGATTTTCTTTCCGGCGAGCGCGTTTTCGATCGCGCCGCCATCGATGTTCCGGTAATCGGGCCACTCCGTCATGACGACGAGCGCAGACGCAGACGCGGCGGCAGCAAGCGGCTCCGCGCAGAGCTCAACGCCATCGACATCGATCGACTTCACGGCGGGATCATGCGCCGCAACCATCGCTTTCTGTGCGACGAGCCAGCGGCAAAGCTCGATCGCGGACGAACGGCGCAGCGTGTCCGTGCCCGGCTTGTACGTGAGTCCCCAAACTGCGATGCGGACGCCGGCGAGATCGCCGATCAGGTCGCGCAACCGGCGCGCAGCCCAGCCGCGGTGTGCGTCATTGCTCGCTTTCACGCCGCTGATCAGGTTCGCCGGCACGTCATGCTCCCGTCCGAGCGCAGAGAGAAAAACGACGTCGCGCGCCAGCGTGCCGCCTGCGAAGGCACCGCCCGGCCCGAGATAGGCTTTCGGTCCGATGCGAGGCTCGCTTTTCAAACCGCGCTCGACCTCTTTCGCATCGGCGCCCACCTGCTCGCAGATCGAGGCGATCTCATTGATGAACGCGACGGACGTAGCCAGGAACGCGTTCAATGCGTGCTTCGTCATCTCCGCCGATTCGACACTCATCCACTCGATCCGATCGGTAAACGGCGCCAGTAACGACGTCACGCGCGCGCGGTCCCGCTCGTTTCGCACGCCAGCGACGACCCGATCGGGTTTCGTAAACGCTTCGATCGCTTTTCCAAGCCGGAGGTTCTCCGGCGAGTAACCGAATGTTATGTCGAGACCGGCCGCTTTCTTCTCGAGAACGCGCGTAGACCCGACAGGGAGTTGCGAGGAGATGAGTACAAACGCACCGGGCGGAACGTGAGGGAGAAGCGACTCGACGGATCGAAGGACATAGTCAACGTCGGCATTGTCATCGTCATCCACCGGT
>DATAMS010000054.1:0-3036 GCA_036260495.1 Thermoanaerobaculia bacterium | reverse complement strand
TTTTGACAAGGGCCGGCCCGCCGACTTCAACCTCGCCATGGCAAAGACCGATGTCTACGCGCGCCAGATAAAGCTCACGAACGAGCTGTTCGGCGACGCCGGCTCCGAGGTCGTGAGCGCGGTCGAGGGATACGAAAAGCTGACTCCACAGCAGAAGCAAGCCTTCTTCGTCACTCCAGATCCCAAGGCGTACATCCTCTATTGGCAGTATGTCTATCTGTGGCGCCGGGTCTGGTTACTCCAGAGCTACCGGCAGTTCGCCTCCCAGACCGAGTGGGGATACAAAGTACCAATTTCGGCCGAGAAGCGCGCAGAGCTCGATGACCGGCAATTCGATTTGAAGAATAAGACATTCGCGCGATAGAGCGCATGATCCGAAACTATGCGGTTGCTGCCGCAGTCGCCGCGGTGTTCACGATTCACGTCGTCTGCACCGCGGCGTACCTGCTGGCGCAGAACCCGATGACGCGCTACTACATCGGGCCTGTTACGCAGTATATGGAGCCCCTGTTCGCACAGCGCTGGCTCCTTTTTGCGCCCGAACCGGCGACGAACAGCCTCCAATTGTGGAGCCGCTACGAGTGCGACGGCCGCTGGACTGGCTGGCGCGACCCCGCCGGGCCGGTGCTTGAAACCCACCGGCGGAACAGGTTCTCGCCAGCAGGAAAACTCCTGTACATTTCGAACAACCTCGCGCGTGACCTGAGCCGCGAAAGCGCAGAGACGGCGTTGCGGCTCCACTGCGGCGCCGATCCGCGCTGCGAAGCACGCCGGAACGCTGAGGTGCTGCGCAGCGCGTCGTTCCGCCGCGCGCTCGCATATGGCGTGCGCAACTCACCATGTGCCGCGCCCTCCTTTGTCCGGCTCATGGTCATTCAGGTCTATCCGACGCAGTTTTCCGAGCGCATGCATCCAAAGCCGTTCAGTTTTGCGAACATCTTCGAGTTCGATCCGGTGCCCGTCGGCGCCAGCTCGGCAAAGGCGGCGCCATGATCAGCCTGCAAACGCTGCGCGAGCGGCTGGCCGCCGCGGTCGAGACGTTGGGAACGCGGACGCATCCACATACCGTCCGGCTGTTCCGGCGCGTCATCTATGGCTGGTACCTGCTGTCGGCTCTTACGCTTCTCCCGGCAGCGCGCCAGTTCTGGGGACCTGACTCGCTGATTCCGCTTCAGCCCGTTCGAACCATCCCACTTCTTCAGCTGCTCGACCTGGACTCGGTCCGCCAGTACTACTTGCTCTTTGTGTTCGCGCAGATCGCGCTTCTGATCGCCGGACTGACGTGCCGGTGGCCGAGGACGGTCGCGCTGCTGATCTACATCGTGACGATGAATCTCAACAATCGCGCCTGGGTGATTCTGGACGGCGGCGACAACCTCATGCAGATCATGCTCATCTATCTGATCATCATGGATCCCTCGCTGCCCGGCGCACCGGTGAAGCGGCCGGCACTCGACTACGCAAACAACGCGTTGACGAACGCGGCGTTCCTGATGGCGCGTCTCCAGGTCGTCGCTGTATATGTCGTCGCGGGCCTCGCGAAGGTTTCTGGAGAGCTGTGGCAGAACGGCACGGCGATCTACTACACACTAAGCGTCGACGACTTCACACTACCCGCGGTGCGCTCGTTCGTGGCGCACTATCCCTTCTTTGCGGTCGTCGCAACCTATGTCACGCTCCTTTATCAGTTGGCGTTTCCCTGGATGATCTGGAATCGCCACGTTCGCCCGTGGCTCATGCTCCTCGGCTCGTTTATTCATCTCCAGATCGCGCTGGTGATGGGACTGTTCACCTTCGGATTTGCGGTCATGGCCTCCTATGTCGTGTTCTTTCCCGATGAAAAGAGCGCGGCGATTCTCTCAAAGACGGCGGCATTACTGCCTGCGAGACGAGGAGCGCGCGCTACTCAATTTCCAGCGGCTGAGAATGCAAGGGGATCGCCGGTAGCTGCGGCAGGCGACTCCTCGTTGTCCACGAAGACTGAATGAGTCGTCGCGCGAGTTGGCCGGGTTCTTGTGGACGTTATGCGGCAGGGCGGCGTCGCAGCAAACGACGAATCAATTCATCCAGCGAGAAAAAGCCGGGACCGAAGGCGAGGATGATCAGCGAGACGAGCAGATAGAGAAACGGCGCGGCGCTCGTGAAGGCATCCTGATCCTTGAAGAATCCGACCAGCGCTTCGTGATCGGCGGTGATGTACGCAACGATGAAGTTGATGATGAGAGGAATGGCGATCAGGCGCGAGAACAAGCCGAGGAGGAGGAGCAGACCGCCAACGCACTCGAGCGAGGCGACAAAGTGCGCGTTCGCACTCGGCATCGGAATGTGCAGATGCGCGAGGAACTCGGTGAAGCGGTCGATGTTCTGCAGCTTTCCCTTGCCTGTTTCGAAGAGCGTCCAGCCGAACATCAGACGAATCACGAGCAGGAGCGGACTGCGCAGCTTGTCGAATCCGCGCGACATCACCACGTCGTACCAACGCACCAGCTTGTCGATCATCGTGTCTCCTGTTCGGTGATGGCGATTGCTGCGAAGAGTCCCGCTTCACTCCAGTCGCGGAACCAGTCGAAGAGCTCCTGCTGTTCGGGCATGCGCCGGAAGCGGCGCGCAAACTTCATGATCGCACCGCCGATGGTCTCGCCGGAAACGAGTGCTTGGAGGAACGTGAACGCCGGGTGCGAGAGCGGCATGCGGTAGACGCCGTAGTCGCGCCGGTGAATTGCCAGCCACGACTTCCCGCGGCGCGGTTCAATCGCGCGCTCTTCACGCCACGCCTGGAAGACGTCATTCGCGTTCGACGCCAGCGTGAGGAGACGCAGCGCCGGAATGGGCGTGAAGCGCAGCGACTCGATCCGCTCCGGCGGCACCGCGGCGATGGCGTCGGAAGGCATGGGCGCGAGCTCGGCCTCTTCGAAAACGTGCGTCATCGCCAGCTCGATGCGAGCGAGATCGGCAAGGAACGTCTTTCTCTTCAACTTCGAGCCGGCGATGAATTCCGGCAGATGGTCGCCGAGCCGGTTCAGCGTGTAGCTTCGC
>DATAMS010000048.1:0-8803 GCA_036260495.1 Thermoanaerobaculia bacterium | reverse complement strand
TATGGAGCCGGTTTATTCGTTCTCGGACTTCGGGAAGCCGCCGGTGTACTTGAAAGGAAGGCGCTTGGTGAGAACGGCAATGGAAAGCTCGGAACGGGCCCGGCCGACGAGCTGAGCCATGCGGTCACGGACAGCGTCGTCCTTCAGCCGTTCGCGGATCACTGGCGACGCGGTGGCGAGGTCGATGACGCCGGGCGGACGACGGTCTTCCACCTTGAAAATGTGAAAGCTGGAATCGGTCCGGATGACGCCGCTGACGTTGCCTGGTTTGAGAGCGAAGATCTCATCCTCGAACATTTTCGGCAGCTCGCCGCGGCTGACGTATCCGATCTCGCCGCCCTTTTTTGCATTCGGAGCCAGCGAGTATTGGCTGGAGAGCGCTTCAAACGAGCCACCGGCGTGCAGCTTCTGATCGATTTCCGTGGCGACGTTTTCGTCATGCACGAGGATCTGTTTGACGTGCACTTCCTCGCCGCTCTTGAACTCGGCCGGATGCTGCTCGTAGTAGGCGCGAATATCTGCGTCGGCAGGCGGCGCGACACTCTCGGACGTGTCGCCGATGAGCCGCTGGCGCCGCATTTCGTCGCGTTTTTCGATGACCGTAACTCCGGCGTCGGTGCGGACTGCGGCGGCGATCTTCTCCGCCGGAATCTCGACGCCGTGCGCCGCGGCGTATTCGGAAAGAATCACTTCCTCCAAATACTGATCCACCATCGCGCTCGCGACCTCGGGGCCCATTTGCGCGAGCTCCGTACCGGTGTTCCGGTCGAGGTAGCGTTTGAAATCGCTGAGGGTGACCATCCGCTCGCCCACGCGCGCGACGACGTCCGGCGGCACCGATGGTTTTCGGTTGCAGGCAGCGATCAGGACAACGGCAATGAGGACGAGAGCGCGACGATCCACGAGGCGCCCAAAGTGTAGCCGATTCGCGATTGCGCTGCGACCGTAAGCGGAATCAGAATGGGATCGTTTTCGGAGGAACCCGACCCATGAAACGTACGATTCTGTTTTTCGCATTGAGCGCATTCGCGATGACGTTGTCCGCGCGGCAGCCGTCACGCCTGGCGCGCCTTTCCGCCGCCAATCCTGCATCGCTCGTCTTCTCATCCGTCGAGCCGGACCTTCCGGCGCGGCTTCTCGCACAGGTCCATGCGCGCCGCGTCGCCCGTCCGAAAGGCGTGCGCGTGTCAGCGATCACCGATTCCATCTCGGCACGCGCCTTCATCATTCCGGCAGCAGGAAGCGTGGCCGGAGCCGGAGGTCTCTTCTTCAAGTCCGACGTCACGCTCGTCAATTACCGCGACACGCCGCAGCAGGTGGTGGTCGGGTTCTGGAAGCAGGGCACGACCAACACGCTGAACCTGTCGACGTACAAGTCCGTGACGCTGCCTGCGGGACAGTACGTGACCGTTCAGGACTTCGTGGGCACTTCGCTGACGTCGTCCGGCCTCGGCAGTCTCGTTTTCCTTCCGTACACCGGCACCACGCTCGACGACAACTCTGCCATCGACGGCTTCTCGCGCATTTACACGAAGCAACCGGGATCCGCGGGCACGGTGTCGCAGCCGTTCGATGCGATCGATCCCGATACGCTGTCGGCGCAATACGTCGACGAAGGCGTCGCCCTTGGGCTGCGGCAGGATGCGGATTTCCGCACGAACTTCGGCATTGTCAATGTCGATGCTTCGCAGCACATCTACAAAGTCAGCTTCGTGGGAGAGAAGCTGCAAACGAACGTCACGGTCACGATCCCGCCGTACGGCATGATCCAGCAGGCCATTCCCGCGGGCGATTACGGCGCGTTGCAGATCCTCTATCAGGTTACCGACGCACCGAGTAATGCCTTCGTGAGTTGGATCGGATACGCCAGCAGCACGGACAACATCACCGGCGACGGCTGGGTCTCGATCGCGTCAGCGGATTTCTCGCCGGACGAGTTGACTCTGATCGGATATTGACGTTTTGCCCTGCGCGCACCATCGGTTGCCGGTTAGGCCTGTATTGCCTGCCTGTGCTGTTGATTGACGGCAGGCGCTCGATTGGAAAGGCTGGGATAAGAGTGGGAGAAATGCGGGTTGAGAGTTAGGTGGGTCGCTTCGCGACGATCAAATTCAAAGTGAAGTGGCCAGGCTATGACAACCGACAACCGAGAACCGACAACGCGGCGCGCGCCAGCGCCGCAATTAAGCCAGCGCGCCGCGTTAAGTCAGTCCCTTCAGCGTCGCCTCGATCTCATCAATCACCTCGGGGCCCTGCACTTTTAGCGGGAAGATCAGCACGCCATTCGGTGTGAACTTCACTTGCGGATTGGCCTGGATGAGCATGAGCAGTTTGTTCGGATCGACCTTCGCTTGCGCTGTCAGTTTCACCACCGCGCGTGCGCCTTCACGCACGATCGAGATTACGCCCATCTGTTGTGCAAAGCGCTTGACCTGGACAAAGTGGAGGAGGTTCTCGACGTTCGCCGGTAGTGCGCCGAAACGGTCGCGCATCTCGTTGCGGATCTGGTCGAGGCGATCGTCGGTCGATGCCGATGCGATCTTCTTGTAGAACGTCATGCGCAGGTTTTCTTCGCTGATGTAGTTCTTGGGGATGTAGATGTCGACGCCGAGGTTCATGGAGGTTTCCACCTCCTCCTCGATGCGCTCGCCTTTCATCTCGCGGATCGTTTCCTCGAGCAGCTTCGTGTACATCTCGAAGCCGACGGCGGCGATCTGGCCGGACTGTTCGCCGCCGAGGATGTTGCCGGCGCCGCGGATCTCGAGGTCCTTGGCGGCGATACGGAAGCCGGCGCCGAGGTCGGAGAACTCCTGGATCGCGGCAAGACGTTTGCGGGCGTCGGACGTGAGCACTTTGTCGCTCGGCACCAGCAGGTAACAGAAAGCCAACCGGTCGCTGCGTCCGACGCGCCCGCGAAGCTGGTAGAGCTGCGACAGGCCGAATCGCTCGGCATGATTGATGAGAATCGTGTTGCAGGCGGGGATGTCGATGCCGTTCTCGATGATCGTCGTCGCCAGGAGAACGTCGTACTCACGCTGGATGAACGCGAGCATGGCCCGCTCGAGCTCGCGCTCTTCCATCTGTCCGTGACCGACGACGACCTTCAGGCCGGGAACGAGCTTCTCCAGATACTCCTTCATCGCGTAGATCGACTCGACGCGGTTGTGAACGAAGAAGACCTGGCCGCCGCGCCCGACTTCGAACTCGATCGCCTCGCGGATGAAGTCGTCGCTGAACGGCACGACCGCGGTCTGGATCGCAAGACGGTCCTTCGGCGGCGTCTCGATGACGGAGATGTCGCGGATGCCGACCATCGACATGTGCAGCGTGCGCGGAATGGGCGTGGCAGACATCGAGAGCACGTCGACCGCTTTCTTGATCTGTTTGAGTTTCTCTTTCTGTCCGACGCCGAAGCGCTGTTCTTCGTCGATGACCAGCAGGCCGATGTCTTTAAAGTTGATGTCCTTCGACAGGACGCGATGCGTGCCGATGATGATGTCGATCTCGCCCGTCTCCAGTTTCTTGAGAATCTTCTTCTGCTCTTTCGCCGTGTAGTAGCGCGTGAGCAGCTCGATCGTGACGGGGAACGATGCAAAGCGACGCAGGAACGTGCGGTAATGCTGGTAGGTGAGAACAGTTGTCGGCGCGAGCACCGCCACTTGCTTGCCGTCCATCACCGCCTTGAAGGCGGCGCGCATCGCCACTTCGGTCTTGCCGTAGCCGACATCGCCGCAGAGCAGACGATCCATAGGTTTGCGCGACTCCATATCCGACTTCACGTCATCGATCGCCGATTCCTGATCCTCGGTCTCATCAAACTCGAACGCATCCTCGAACTCGAACTGCCACGGCGAGTCTTTCGAAAACGCGTGGCCCTGCACCATCTGCCGCGTGGCGTAGAGCTTGAGCAGCTCGTCGGCCATGTCGCGCATCGCTTTCTTGACCGATGCTTTCGTGCGCGCCCAGGCTGTGCCGCCGAGGCGGTCGAGTTTTGGTTGGGTGTCCGCGCCGCCGGAGAATCGCTGGATGAGATTCAGGTTCTCCATCGGCATCAGCAGCTTGCCGCCGCCGGAGTACTCGATCTCCATCACCTCGCGCTCGGTCGGTCCGAACGGAATCCGTTGCAGGCCGTGGAAGCGCCCGACACCGTGATCGACGTGAACGATGTAGTCGCCAACCTTGAGGTCGCGAAGATCGGTGACGAACGCCTCGGTCGTCCGCTTCTTGCCGCCGACGCGCGTCGAGGCCGGCGGCTCGAAGAGGTCCCATTCCGAGTAAATGGTGAGGTTCAGTTCTTCGAAATCGAAGCCCCGAGGAAGTGCGCCGGAAGCGAGAAGGATCTCGCTTCCAGGTTCGGACTTGCCGCTGGAGGCGTCGTCGACAAAGACGACATCGAATTCTTTCAGCAGCCGCTCGACCTTCTCGCGTCCACCTTTCGTTGCCGCGAAGAAAACCTGCCGCCGCCCTTTCTCGTGCCCGCGTTTCACGTCGTTCGTGAACTCGGGCAACCGGTTCGTGTAGCGATCGACCTGCGGCGCGCGCAGCCGCAACTCTTCGAATTCGGCGGTTGACCGCTCCCGATCAACGCGCGGCGCGCCAACATGAACCTCGCTGAACGCAATCCGCGCCGTCCCCAGCAACGCCAACACATCCGCTCCGGGCGTCGTCAGTTTCTCCGGCCGGTACACCGCGCGCCCTTTCTCCGACGCCGCTTCGAACTCGTTGGACAGGAGCGACTCGAACTTCGCCACATTCGTCGTGATCTGGTCCGGCTCGATGAGCGCGAGCATCCATTCCGCGGGATCGAGATAGTCGAAGAACGACACGGTGTTGGCGGCCAGCGGCAGGTAGTGCTCCATTCCGGGAAACGTGCCGTTCTCGTTGATGTGCTCGATCTTGCCCGCGAGGTCGCGCTTGTAGATCGGATCGTTGAAGTCGAGCGACAGCCGCCGCGCCAGCGCGCTGCGCATCGGCTGCGTGACCGGAAACTGCGTCATCGGCAGAACGGTGACCGGACCGCTGGCTTCTTCCGAGCGCTGCGTCTCGACGTCGAACCAGCGCAGCGAATCGACCGTGTCTCCGAACAGCTCCACGCGCACCGGCTTGGCGGTGTTCGGCGGAAAGAGATCGAGGATGCCGCCGCGAAACGCGAACTCGCCCGCCTCGCCTGCGAGGTCCGTCCGCACGAAACCATTCTCGACGAGCCGCTCCAGCAGCATCCGCAAATCGAGCTCGTCGCCTTCTGCCAGCCGCACTACGCGCGCCGCAAACTCCTCAGCTTTCGGCAGCCGCGAAAACAACGCCCGCGCCGGCACGAGCAGCACGTCGACACTCCGATCGATGAGCATGCCCAGCGCACGAATCTCGTTCCGCGCCACGCCCAGCGACGGCGACAAATCCTGATACGGCGACAGCGAAGGCGAGGGATACGACGAAACACACTGCGGATCGCGATGAAACAGCTTCAGCGACGCCTCGAAGTCATCGATGGCCGCATCGCCCGGCACGACGATCGCCAGCCGTTGCGCCGTGGAATCCTGCAGCGTCGCCAGCAGCAACGCCCGCGCCTCGACCGCCGCGCCAGTGATGTCCACCCGCGACTCCGCGATCTTTTTCCCAATCGCACGAAACGCCTTCGTCCGCGCCAGCTCCGCGCGCACTTGCGCCAGCAGCCTGTCGTTTCGATCAGTCATCAGCGGGGGATTCTATGCGGGGTTGGTAAACCGCGTTCAGCGGCGCGACAGCAGACCCCCGAGGTCACCTGCGTCTGTCAGGAATGGGGTCAGGTCTGAAGTGTGAAGTGACGGATGCATCTCGCTCCTGTCGGCAGGAGTTATCTTCTGTCACTTCACACTTCAGACCTGACCCCATTCTGCAGCGGATCGGCCCGGCACTATTCGCCAGTTCACAAACGGCCGTTGCGGTCGTCGTTTACTGCTTGTGAAAGCGCGATCTCACGACCTTTGAATTGACGGCGTATCGGCGACAAATCGGGAAAACGCGCAGCGGCCGCGAGTGGTACGAGGCGGGCCACCGAACGGCCATGCTCCGTGATTACGACTTCGCGCCCTTTCTTTACGTCGTCGAGTAAAGCTGTCAGGTTTTGACTTGCTTCTCCGACACCCACTCTTCGCATGACGCAATTAAAACATGTAGCACAAGGCCCGAGCGTTCTCTGCCGCCTATAGGCACTGGCTCTCCCCACGTACCTGTTGATCGCGCTGGAGCACACCGTCGCACATCTGCGCGGCGATTCTCCCGAAAACGAGACGCTCACGGTCGAGACGTATGTCGCGCGGCAGTTGGATCTCCTTCTCGATATGGACATCGTGAAGCGGCTCAACAACGACCCGGCATTCCGCGAGGCATTCGAATTTCCAGAACCCGAGGAGAGCTGAGTGATGGCTAAGAAACGGAAGATTCCAGAAAGCCAAACAAAGTTCGTCAACCTCGCCGGAGATCTCTCGCAAGGTGAAGCGATCGACAAACGCTCGATGCGCGAACGGGTCCTGGTTCCGGCAAACGCAATTGACGCCAAATGAGATCGTCTTTCGCGCGCGAGACGATATCCCCGGCATGCACATCAATGCAGGTGATCTGCTCATTGTGGAGCGAAGAGAAGCGAGTCAGGCAGCCACCGGTGAGACGGTCATCGTTTTCGTCGAAGAGCGGGCCTTTATTGGGCACTGGTGGATCAAACACGGCGAACGTGCAGTCCTGGACGACGGGTTGGTCCCATTGACCGGCGACGGACCGATGCAGATTTTCGGCGCTGTCACAGTCATTCTTCGCTGTCATTGAGGTGATCGCCATGCGCCGTCAATCGACTGCATGACAATTCACCTGGTAGACAACAGCGAAACCTTCACTGACTGCCGTTGTGGTCCAGTCGCTGCTTGTGACAGCGCGATCCTCACGACGTTTGAACAGACGGCGTCTTTGCGACAGATCGGGAAAGTCCTGACGGGCGAGGCACAGTAGGGCCATTCTCGTGAGTTGATCCTGCTTTAGCGGCTTCCTCTGCGTGGCGATCATTTACTGCGATCTCGAAACGACGGTTGCGTACCTCGTCGTGTCCAGGTAGCCAGCTCTCGTCGCGGCAGGAATCCGCGATAGATCAGGAAGGTGCCGAAGACCCAGGCGGCATTCGGGATTGGGTCCAGAAATAGATTCGGCATCCATTGGTGCTCGACTGGCGCGACCGCAAGCCACACCATCAAACCGGGAAGGAATCCTCCGAGCGCAAGACCGATGGTGAAAAGCCAGAATCTCTCGCCATGCTTGCGGTCGACGATTAGCAGTAACAGCCCTCCGAGCACGCCGCCCACGAGCGCTTGCGACGTGATCCTCGGCAGCCCGAACGGAGGAACCCGCTGCGTTACGAATGCGGCAGGTCCCATGTTGTGCGCGTGCAGCAGTGAAACTACAGGCTGCTGAAACAAGAGCACGGCGATGAATCCGGCGGCGAAGCCAAAGATCAGACGTCGAGCCATTTCACGACGGCTATCGCGGCACGAACACGCGATAGATCAGCGCGGTGCCCAGTCCCCATGCGCCATTCACGATCGGGCCGATTGCCATTGTCTTCGGGTTCCAGCCGCCTGCGATCGGCATGTGTTTGAGTGGCGCGACGACGAGCCAGGCAACCAGCGTCGGGAAAATCGCGCCGAAGAGAATCGCAGCGATCCAGAACGCAGAGCCGCGGCGGCGCTCGATCAGCGGCATCATGATCATTCCCCAAATGCCACCCCAGAACGAGAGCGAGATGACGGACGGGACACCGAACGGCGGGACCGGTTGCATCGCCCAAGCGCCCCGAGGGATGTAGCCGAAGTTGTGGAGTAGCGCGATGACGGCCTGATGAAAAACGAGCGTGGCGACGAAGCCGGCGGCGAACGCGATGATCAATCGTCTGGCCATGATTTACAGAACCCTTCGAAAGTAATCGATCGTTTTCGTGAGCCCTTCATCGAGCGGCACGCGCGGCTCCCATCCGAGGAGCGTGCGAGCCTTCGTGATGTCGGGACGGCGAATCTTCGGATCATCCTCGGGTAGCGGCTTGAACTCGATCGGCGCGTTGCTCCCGGTCAGCCGCTTGATCTCCTCGGCGAACTGAAGAACGGTCATCTCGTTCGGATTGCCGATGTTCGTCGGATTGATCTCATCCGACATCAGCAGACGGTAGATGCCTTCGATCAAATCCGTGACGAAGCAGAACGAGCGCGTTTGCGAGCCGTCGCCGAAGACCGTGAGCGGCTCGTTGCGCAACGCCTGCGAAATGAACGCCGGCACGACGCGGCCGTCTTTGATGCGCATCCGCGGACCGTACGTGTTGAAGATGCGAACGATGCGCGTTTGCACGCCATGGAAGCGGTGATACGCCATCGTCATCGCCTCGGCAAACCGCTTCGCTTCGTCGTAAACGCCGCGCGGGCCGACCGGGTTCACGTTGCCCCAGTAATCCTCTTTCTGCGGATGCACGAGCGGATCGCCATACACCTCGGATGTCGACGCGATGAGATAACGCGCTCCTTTGTCCTTGGCCACGCCGAGCGTTTTGTGCGTGCCGAGGGAGCCGACTTTCAGCGTCTGGATCGGCTTCTCGAGATAGTCGATCGGACTGGCGGGGGAGGCGAAGTGCAGGACGTAATCGAGCGGACCGTCGATGTGGATGTAGTTCGTGACGTCGTACTTCACGAACGAGAATCCTTCGCGGCCGATCAGATGCTGAATATTGGCGGGGTTGCCGGTGATGAAGTTATCGATGCAGATCACTTCATGACCGCGCTCGAGAAAGAGCTCG
>DATAMS010000274.1:0-3031 GCA_036260495.1 Thermoanaerobaculia bacterium | reverse complement strand
CCGCTTAACGGCTCAAATATACGGCTGCCGCGCCTCGGCGCCGCTTCCGTCGTTCCGCTGGAGTCACTCCCCTTGAAAAGCTTTGCTTACATCTCGTCGGTTTGAGGCAGAGCCTCGCTAGAGAGTCCGACCTACGTAGAGAGTCCGACCTACGTAAACCACCGCTTCGTTTTCTTCTTCACATCGAATGAATACTGGCGGACTACATTCGCAACTGACGAAAGTTCGTGCACGGATCGCGCAAGGTTCACGTAAACCACCGCTTCGTTTTCTTCTTCTACATCGAATGGATCCTGGCGGACTACATCCGCAATCGGCGCAAGTTCGTGCATTGATCGCGCAAGGCTCACGTAGGTCGGACTCTCCAGTCCGACATCAGGATCAGTCGGACTGGAGAGTCCGACCTACGTAAACCACCGTTCACCGCTTCGTTGCACCTCGTGGTTTCGATTCGGGCGGACGCAGACTCGAACACGGGCAGGAGGACAGGACCATGTTCGAGACATCCGTCATACGTGCCGAGGTGGTTGGCGAGAGGCGAGTGAGGATGGTGACGTTGTCGTTTGCGTTTCACGGGCTCGTCGTCATTGCCATCTTCGCGGCCAGCATCCGCAGCATCGACTTTCCCACGAGCTCACCGCGCGAGTACGCAATTCCCATCTTCGCCGTGCCGCTCACGATCCCTCCCGCCCTCGGCACACCCAACGGCGGCCACAAACAGGCAGCGCCTCCCGCGCCGGCGAAAGAGAAGCCTCAGATCGCAACCGCGAATATGGCTCCAAACACAGTGCCCGACCATGTAGTGCCGGCTGCGGCGACGACAACCAGTGATTCGACAACCAACGCGGACAGCACCGGTTCCGATCAGCCGAAGGGCGTTCCCTGGGGAACGAAGGACGGCATCGGCGATGGTCCTGCAACGGTGAGCACCGCGCCTGTCACGCCCGACGTCCCGATTCCGGTCACTGGCGATGTGAAGGCACCTGTGGTCATTCATCGCGTGAATCCGTTGTATCCGCACATGGCTCTCATATCGCGGATGAATGGCGTCGTCGTGGTCGAATGCATCATCGACAAGTCTGGACGCGTACGCGACGCGCACGTGCTCACCAGCTCGTCGCCGATGTTCAATCAGAGCGCGATCGAGGCCGTCGAGCAGTGGCAGTTCGCTCCCGGAACTCTGTATGGAAACAAGATCGACACGATCTTCGATCTGACGGTGACGTTCCGCGTGACGATGTAAAAGTGTGAAGAGTGAAGAGTGAAGTTAGAAGTGATTTTTCTTCACTCTTCACTCTTCTAACTTCACTCTTCTAAAGCGCTTTCACTTCGTATAATCGCGTTCCTTGTTCATTCCCAAGTCCATCGTCTGCTTTCGCGAGGGGTACACGCGCGAGCGGTTGTTTCGCGATCTGCTTGCCGGCGTTGTCGTCGGCATCGTGGCCTTGCCGCTGGCGCTCGCGTTTGCCATCGCGTCGGGTGTGCCGCCGGAGCGAGGGCTTTACACCGCGGTCATCGCGGGGTTTCTCATCTCCGCGCTTGGTGGCAGCCGGGTGCAGATCGGTGGGCCGACCGGCGCGTTCGTCGTCATCGTTTACGGCATCGTCGCGAAATATGGCTACGACGGGCTGGTCATCATCACCGTCATGGCCGGCGCCATCCTCGTCATCCTCGGCCTGGCGCGGATGGGCGCGCTCATCAAGTTCATTCCGTATCCCGTGATCACCGGCTTCACGTCGGGAATCGCGGTGATCATTTTCTCGAGCCAGCTCAAGGATTTTTTCGGGTTGAAGATGGGCGCGATTCCGGCCGACTTCATGGAGAAGTGGACGGCGTACGGCGAGCACCTGCGCTCGATCGACATGCCGACGGCGCTGATCGCGCTGGGAACGCTACTCATTCTCGTCTTCTGGCCGCGCGTGTCGCGAATGGTGCCGGCGCCGTTCGTGGCGATGATCGTGGCCACCGTAGTCGTGCAGATCTTTCACCTTCACGTCGAGACGATCGGATCGCGATTCGGGGCCGTCGCCTCATCGATTCCAGCCCCGCACTGGCCTGCGATCCAGTGGACGCACATGAAGGAGTTCGTTTCACCGGCATTGACGGTCGCGCTGCTGGCTGCGATCGAGTCGCTGCTCTCAGCCGTCGTCGCTGACGGCATGATCGGGACGCGGCACAAGTCGAACATGGAACTGGTGGCGCAAGGCGTTGCCAACATCGCTTCGCCGCTCTTCGGCGGCATTCCTGCGACCGGCGCGATCGCACGGACGGCGACGAACATCCGCGCCGGTGGAAGGACGCCGCTGGCAGGGATGACGCACGCCATCACGCTGCTGCTCATCCTCGTTTTTCTCGGCCGGTGGGCGGCGATGGTACCGCTTTGCGCACTTGCGGCGATCCTCGTCGTGGTCGCGTATCACATGAGCGAGTGGCGCTCATTCGCCGGCCTGTTGCGCGCGCCGCGCAGCGATCTGGTCGTCCTGATTCTGACGTTCGGCCTGACGATCTTCGTCGATCTCACGGTCGCTGTGCAGGTGGGGATCGTCGTCGCCGCGCTGCTGTTCATGAAGCGGATGAGCGACATGACGCACGTCGAGGGCCTCACCAGCGGTTTCAGCGACGACGATGACGACCCGGGCGAGATTGTGGAATCGCGGCGCGGAAAACGGATTGTCGAGGGCCATGAGATTCCGAAGGGGGTCGAGGTTTACGAGGTCAACGGCCCGTTCTTCTTCGGTGCTGCAGACAAGATCAAAGACGTGCTGACGGAGATCGCCAAGCCGCCGAAGGTCTTCATCCTGCGCATGCGCCACGTGCCGGCGATCGATGCTACGGGCATTCACGCGCTCGAACAGATGGCTAAGAAATGCCGGCACGAAGGGACGACGCTGATCCTGACCGAGATCGGCCAGCAACCGCTCCGCGCCCTCGTGCGGGCGCGCAAGCTCGAAGCAGTCGGTGGCCGCGAGAACCTGGCGAAGTCGATCGAGGTAGCGTTGGAGAGGGCGGCGGAAGTGCTTTTGAAGAGTGA